>JBCDAS010000007.1:0-30853 GCA_039185235.1 Pseudomonadota bacterium | reverse complement strand
TTCATCTTTGGGGCGTTCTGGGCTCGATGGTCATGTCGATCGTTATCCTCTCGCTTGGGATCCTGTTCACAACGGTGAGCCCACAGGTCTCGGTCAATGTTGTCGTCGAGCCGGAGAGCATCGTCGATCATGGGATCGCAGTGGTTAAACATCGCGGCGAGAAGCTGGTGAGCACCGACCCGGGCGTGACGTTTGGCCCAGCGCAAGCGATCGTCGAGAAGAACGATCAGATCAATGTCAACCTCTACAATCTGGTCGACCGGTTCAAGACTCTTGGGGCAGAGATCGACGGGATGAAGAAACAGATCGAGGATCTTGAGAAAGCAGTGAATGCCGAGGATGAATCAAAGAAACGGAACCGGGCAATCCAGCTTGAGGAGACCGTCGCCGAAGACGTTATTGAACTGGAGAGCGGGATATGAGGTCGTGGATTATAGGTGGCCTGTCCCTCTTTGCTGCGGGTGTGGCTGAAGCTTGCGTTGATACAGTGCCTGCCGAACTCGCACCCGAATTGGAGCGCGCAATTGAGCTGCGAGATGACGGTGCGCGCAAAGCCGCGGAGCCACTTTTTGCGCGCCTTGAAGCCCAGGCGCCGGAGAACTTCTGTATCCTCTACGAATATGGGCGCCTGCTGGTGCAGGAGGAAGAGTACAAGGAAGGTCTTGCGTTGCTCGACCGGGCTCTCGATGAACCGGAGGCAAGTGAGCTGAGAAGCCGGCCTGCATACAACATGCGCGGCTTCATTCATCTCAAACTGAAAGACTTCGACTCGGCTGCCGAGGATTTTGAACGGCAGAAGAAATGGGTCGATCGGCTGCCTGAGGATATCCGCGCCTCGACCGAACTGAAGGTGTTCAACAACACGGGCTGGGCCTACTTGCAGCAGGATCGCTATGATCAGGCCGAATTGAACTTTACCCAGGCCGAGAGGCTCGGCAGCAAATTGGCGACGAGGAACCTGGAGGTGACCCGCTCGATCGTTGATACAATCGAGAAGCAGGATAAGGACACAGGCGGCGTTTTTGCAGCGATTGCGAAGTCATCGCGTGCACCACGCGATATCGAACGCGCTGCAGATGAGCTGGTGAAACAAGGCATCCCGCCCGAGGAGATCAAAGTTTTCCGGCGGGTCAATGGTATGCTGTCTTTGACCTATGGATCGTATCTGAGCTACCCGAAAGCGCAGGACTTCAAAGACAAGATCACGCCCATCTTTTCCGACAGCAATGTTGCGTCGGTCGGCGCTTGGGAGGATGTGACCTCGACTTTCTTCGACGACATCACATCTCCTAAACTAGGCGGGGAGAAGCTCACCGACTAGGATTATGCCCGGGAGAAGCCATGCGCTGGTTATCACTTGTCGTCTTACTCTTGTTCCCAGCCCCTGCACTCGCCTCTGCCTGTCTGACATTCGTTGAGAACTGGCCCGGTAAGGTCCATGTCGCAAGCCTCGATGGGTTTGAATTGGCGGCCAACCAGGCTGCGCCGACGAAGATATCCTACGTCACTCACTCGACTTTCAGGATCGAGACCCCGGATGACGTCGTGATCGCGACCGACTATTTCGGTGCGAATGGCGAAGGGCGGCTGCCGGATGTGGTCACGATGAACCACGCCCACGCGACCCACTATACCGACTATCCAGATGAGCGGATCCCGCATGTGCTGCGCGGTTGGAAAGAGGGTGGCAAGGCCGAGCATTATCTGGCGCTGCGTGACGTCCTTGTCCGTAACATCCCGACCGATCTCAGGAGTTTCGGGTTCGAGGCGGATGGCAACTCGATCTTTGTCTTCGAGATCGGAGAGCTTTGCATCGGGCATCTCGGCCATCTCCATCATGAACCCTCGGAGCAGCATTATGCCGAGATTGGCCGTCTGGACGTGGTAATGGCGCCCGTGGATGGAACCTACACGCTCAATCTCGAGCAGATGGTGCGGGTGCTGAAGCGCTTCAAATCCCGAATCGTGCTGCCGATGCATGCGTTCTCTCAGGCGGGGCTGCAGCGGTTCTTGATCGGCATGGAAGATGAGTTCGAGATCAAAACGCAGAAGAGCAATACGATCCTTGTCTCAGAAGACAGCCTGCCTCCCCAACCAACGGTGATTGTCTTGCCCAGTGCATTTATTGCGACGCCTTTTGATGACTAGTCCGCGTCGATCTTTCATTTCTGCGCAAGAATCGTTATTTACCATCGTGGCGCGCGACGGAGAGTTCCGGAGCGCCCGTGGCATTTGGTAGCCCCATGATGGGGCGCTTACGAGGAGGCTGACATAGCCAGAAGACCGCACAACGCGCCACCCACCCGCGAGACGGGCCCGCGCGTCAATCGAATGATCCGGGTTCCGGAAATTCGTCTTATCGACCATGACGGCGAGAATGTCGGCGTGGTCTCCCCCGCCCAAGGTATTGATATGGCCGAAGAGGTCGGGCTCGACCTGGTCGAGATCTCTCCCAACGCACACCCGCCTGTCTGCAAGATCATGGACTTTGGTAAGTTCAAATACGAGCAGCAGAAGAAGGCGGCAGAAGCCCGCAAGAAGCAGAAGATCATCGAGATCAAGGAGGTCAAGTTCCGCCCGAACATCGACACCCATGATTACGATGTGAAGATGCGCTCGGTCTTCAAGTTCCTGGGCGAGGGCGACAAGGTCAAGGTCACACTCCGCTTTCGGGGCCGCGAGATGGCCCACCAAGAGCTGGGCCGAGATCTGTTGAAGCGCATCGCCGATGATATCGATGTGCAGGGCAAGATCGAAGCGATGCCCAAGCTGGAAGGGCGGCAGATGACCATGGTGGTTGCCCCTTCGAAATGAACGGATCCGGATCTCCGACATCCAGCGGGGATCCGCGATACTCAGCAGGCAGTGTCGAGGCAACGCCAGATGGGCGGATGCTGTCCCCAAGCGCTGAGCGCAATGTCCAACCGATTACCGAGAAGCTACAGGGTCTTCTTGCGGGCCGAACAGGCAGGGTGCTTGAGATTGGCTCGGGCACTGGCCTGCATGCAGCGCATCTGGCCAGGGCCCTCCCTCAAATCACCTGGATCCCCAGTGATCCGGCAGAGGCGCATCGCCAGTCGATCGAAGCTTGGCGGCTGCATTCGCCCGCCACCAATCTAGCTCCTGTGATTGCGCTCGACGCCTTGACCAATTGGGCAGAACTGCCGGAAGTCGCAGCGGCGCCACTCACAGCAGTTTTCTCAGCCAATGTGATTCATATCGCACCTTGGGAGGTCGCTTTAGGGATTCTAAAAGGTGCTAAAGAGGCGCTGGAGCCGGGTGGGCTCTTGATCCTCTACGGCCCGTTCCGCGAAGGCGGCAACCATACCGGTGAAGGCAATGCTCGTTTTGACGCCTCGCTCAAGGCACGCGATCCATCTTGGGGGATCAGGGATATCGATGAGGTGACGGTGGCGGCGGATGGTTTTTCCAGCCCCCAGATGCACCTCATGCCATCAAACAACCGGTTGCTGGTGTTTCGCAAAAACGAGCGTGAATAGGACCCAACCGCTCAGGCCCTTGGACATCCCCAGTCATCGGAACAAACACCCAGATCGGTCTTAGTGCGGTTGAACTCGTCCTGGTTTTTGCTGGAGGGATTCCAGTTCACCAACAGTCTTGATGAATGCCCGCACAGCTCTGGAAGGCATTGGATCGGCGGTGAGGAACTGCACGCCAACGACTCCGAAATCGAAATCCCTCGCGACGCGATGCAGCCGTCCAGCGGCCAAATCGGCGGCGACCGTCTCGCCAATCAACAGCGCCGCGCCCAGGCCCTGGCGCGCCATCCCATAGAGGGTCAAGCGGTCAGAGGCGGTCGCGATCGGAGGCAGGCTGACCTCAATCGGTGCGCCAGATGGGTCGAGCGCTCTCAGCACCGTCTGCGTCTCAGGATGGATGCCAAGCAATCCGATCCGTTCAAGCCGGGAGGTCAAAGACTCGTTCCGGTCCTCCTCGGGAAAAGCGCTCACACATTCGAGCGGCAGGATGGCCAAAGGTTCAGGCCGCATCCTTTGGGCAGCATTGGCGGAGGGCCGGTATGAGGCCCGGATCGCAAGGTCAATCTTATTCTGCCCAAGCTTGGCATGGGCATCTTCGGACTGCACGGCGACATGGACCCCAGGATGCGCCAAGCGATAGCTGGCGAGGAGCCGGGGGAGCCAGGACACAGACAGCTCCGCCGGAACTGACAGATGAAGTTGCCCTGTCACCGGGCTGGTGTCATTGCCCACATCCAACGCAGCAGCGGCGTGGTGGGACATCGCATCCGCCTCTTCTTGGAGATCTCGTCCCGCCTCGGTCAAGGCAAACTGGCGGGTGGTGCGCCGAACGAGCGTGGCGCCGACAACCTCTTCGAGATCCCGCAGGGCCTGGCTCACCACAGGAGGTGAAACGCCCAGTCTCTCTGCCGCCCCCCGGACTGATCCGGCATGGGCGATCTGGGTGAAGTAAATGAGCAAACGGAGATCACGGACCTGCATGGTTCATTATTAGGCTGAAACTCATATTCTGTAAACTTCGCCTGATCTACCGAAGAATTCTACTATGTGGCAACTCCTGCGCATCGCCATCCAAATCATGGAGTCTACCAATGCGCCATCTGCTCACCGCCCTTCTGATCCTGCTCGCTCCCTTGGTCCAGGCCGACGACCGAAAAGTTGTCGAGGCCTTCTACAGCGATCTTCTGAGCAATCCTAAAGGCGCCGATCTGGACGCCCGTGTCCGGGCCGTTGTCGCCGATAAATGGATCTCGATCCCAACGCCACGTGGCGGACCGGACGCCGAAGGATTGACCAAGACGCTCGCAGGTTTCGGCGAGGCGATCCCCGATTTGAACTGGGAAGTTCAGGAGATCCTGCAGGTCGAGAACCGCTTCGTCGTCCGCTCTGTCGCCACGGGTACGCCGGTCAAGAAAGTCTTTGGTGTCGAACCGATGGGCAAGAGCTTCCGCGTGATGACCATCGACATTCACACGGTCGAGGATGGCAGGATCACCAACTCGTACCATGTCGAGGACTGGCTCAGGGCGAAATATCAGCTCCAGGCTGAGTAGCGCCGTCTGCCAAAACCTACGGTCGCCTCAGGGAACTGAGGCGGCCGCTCTTGCATACGTGAGGACTACTCCACCTTCACCGTAATCCGTTCTGACATCACCGGCGGGTTATGCGGGATGTGGCTCCAATCGGCCAAAACGAGTTGCAGGGTGTGCTCGCCCGCAGGCAGATCGAGGGTGACTTCGGTCTGGCCGCCGCCAAAATGGCGGTGTTGGTCGTCGAGCGGGATCGGCTCGTTCAACTCCTCGCCCTCAATCGCTTCATTTATGATCAGATGGTGGTGGCCCGTATGCTCTCGTTCCGTCCCGGCAGGCGCGACGCCCATACCTGTGAGCCCGAACTGAATGGTCACAGGACTGCTCAGCGTGTCACCATCTTGAATGTTGATGAAGTAGACTGCGGCACCGTCTGGAGCAGGTGTTTCGCCAGAAATGGCAGCCGTTGCCCATGCTGCTGTGGCGAGCGCGACTAGGGTCTTTTTCATGATGTCCTCCCAAAACTGTTGCTAGCTTTTTCTGCGCCGTGATTGCACGACACTCAAAAGAACACCTAGGCGAGGAAAATATTCACCCTGTGACGCAATCTCTTAAGGATGTGCAAGCTGGTCTGCCCGCGCTGATGCCCCGGCTTTGGCGCTATGGGCTGGTTTTGTCGGGCAATCGCGAAGATGCAAGCGATCTGACCCAGGCAACAGCGCTGCGCGCGTTGGAGCGGGCCCGGCAATTCAAACCCGGCACTAACTTGGATCGGTGGTGCTTCACGATCCTCGCCTCGATCTGGCGCAATGAGCTTCGGGCCCGGTCGGTCCGACGGGGCCAGGGCCTGATCCCAGCGGAAGAAGCGGGCCTGGTTGCGCCGGACCTCCGCGAGACGAATATTCTCGCCAATCAGGTGTTATCTGAGATGATGAAGCTGCCCGAGGCCCAGCGCGAGACGATGTTTCTGGTATATGTTGAAGGCTACAGCTATGCCGAGGCGGCGGAACGTTTGGACATTCCCGTTGGAACGGTGATGAGCCGCTTGGCGACCGGGCGCAGGCGATTGAATTCGGAGATGGCGGAATGACAGCCCAGGGACCTGACCCCGCGAAGCTGACCGATGAGGAGCTTGTCGCCTTTCTCGACAACCGCCTTACACCTGATCGTTCGGCAGAGATTGCCGCAGCCGCTGCGGGCGATCCTCGGCTCAAAGAGCGGTTGGATGCGCTGGCTCTCGACATGGACACGCTGCAAGAGGGGATGGCGCATCTGCTAGCTCAGGCGCCGGAAATCGCGATCCCCACAGTGTCACCGCGCCAAGCCTGGCCAGACTGGCGGCAGGTGGCGGCGGCGGTTGCGCTCTTTGCGGTCGGGTTGGGCGCGGGAATGATGGCGATGACCTGGCAGGCAAATGGCAGCTGGCACCGGGCGGTTGCGGATTATCAAGTTCTCTACACCGCCGAGACCGTAACCGGCGCCCCGGTTCCACCTGAGACACAACAGGCGGGGCTGGATTTGGTCAATGCGCGCCTCGGTTTGGATCTGACGCTTGAGCGGCTGGCGCTGGAGGGATTGCGGTTTCAGCGCGCACAAATGCTGGAATTCGATGGGAGGCCCTTGGCACAGCTGGTGTTCCTGGACAATGACGACAATCCAATCGCCTTTTGTCTCATGGCAGCACTGGGTGAGGAGCGCCCGGTGAGCACGCGGCTTCGTGGTATGAATGCCACCCATTGGACCGATGGCGGTTATCAGTCCATCGTGATCGGGCCCGCAGATCCGGAGCTGATCGAGTGGATGTCACAGGAGTTGATGGCTCGGATCACAACTTGAGCAATCTTTGCGATTGGCTGAGGCCCGGATCGCGGCTAGCCTAGCGCCATGTCTGACATTCTAGCTAAGGGACGCCGCTGGCACGATATGGGCGGCAAGGATGCAGCCGCGATCGAAGCGGGCGAGCATGACTATGCTCTTTGGGAGAAACGGGTCGATGCCCTGATGGTCATCGCCTCGGCAAATGGGTTGATGACCGTCGACAGCCTGCGCCGCGTGCTCGAGGATATGGGCGAAGAGGCCTTTGAGACCATGACCTATTACGAGCGCTGGATCGCAAGCGTGACGCAGAACATGATCGAGGCGGGAGCGTTTTCGATCGAAGAGCTCAACGCCAAAATGGAGGAGGTTGCAGCTCGCGGCCCAACCTATGGCGAGGCGCAGGGAGACGGCGAATGACCGCATCTGACCTGATCGTCACTGCCAAGACCATCGCCGAGGGAGGTTTTGGTTTTCGCCATCCGCTGGACCAGTCCAAGGGATGCACGCTATCGCCCATCTCGCGGATGGTCGGCATGACGGCATGCGCGGTCAATCTGGTGCGGATCGCACCGGGAGAGCAGGCTTTTCCATTGCATGTCCATCACGGTGAGGAAGAGTGGACCTATGTGGTTTCGGGCACGGGCGAAGTCATTTTGGATCAGGCGCGACACGCCATGAGGACCGGTGATTTCGTCGCCTTCCCGCCGAAGGGCCCAGCGCATGCGATGGTCAACACGGGCAGCGAGGATCTCGTCTGCCTGATGGGCAGTGATCTGACCCCATCGGATGTGATCGATGCCCCAGAGCTCGGCCAACGGATCATCCGCTATGCGGATCGATATGAGGCCGCGCCGATGGAGGCATTCACGAGCATCATGCCCGGTAGCAATGAGGGGGAGAGCGAATGAGCTTGCCTGAGGTTGACCCACCTGCCTTTCCCCCGCCCTACCCGCCAGGCGCACCCCGCTTCCTGCCGGGCGCCGTCGTGCGGGTGAAGAACGGACCTGCGCCCGGGCATATCCGAACACCGTGGTATCTGCGCGGCAAGACCGGCCGGATCGAGCGGATCTGCGGCGCCTTCGGCAACCCAGAGGAGCTTGCCTATGGCCGCCAGGGTGGGAAGATGCCGCTCTACCGGGTGCGCTTCACGATGACCGAGGTCTGGGGCGAGACGACCGAACGCCCGGACGATACGATTGACGCCGAGATTTTCGAGCACTGGCTGGAGGCCGCCGATGCCCCATGATCATCCCCACTCCCCCGGCGATTTCCGCCCCGACAATGACGCGCCGCTGACCTATTGGCAGCAGATGGAGATCGCAGTGCGGGAGCTTTTGATCGAGAAAGGTGTCACCTCACCGGCCGAGATCACCGCACAGATCGACAAGATGGACGCGCGATCCCCCGCTTTGGGCGCCGAGATCGTGGCGCGAGCCTGGACCGATCCCGATTACAAAGCTCGGCTTTTGGCCGATGGATCGGCGGCAGCGGAGGAGATGGGAGCGATCCTGGATGCGGTGAAGCTCGTGGTCGTCGAGAACACCGAAGTGGCCCACAACGTCATCGTTTGCACGCTTTGCTCCTGCTATCCGCGCAATATCATCGGCCTGCCACCGGATTGGTACAAAACGCGGGCCTATCGCTCACGCACTGTGAAGGAGCCGCGCAAAGTGTTGAGCGAGTTCGGTCTCGATCTGCCGGACAATGTGCAAGTGCGGGTGCACGACTCGACAGCGGATATGCGCTATCTGGTTCTTCCCGCACGGCCAGCGGGTACCGAGGGTTGGGGTGTCGAAAAGCTTGCCAGGCTCGTCACCCGAGACTGCATGATCGGGGTGGCAGTTCCCAAACTCGCGTGATCGCGAAGATCCGCCAGCGCCATGACGCGCTGGCCCCGATGACCCGGGGTGCGATTGGGTTCATCGTAGCTGTGCTGATGTTCAACCTCATGGATGTCGGTGCGAAGACTTTGGTGGCCGATTATCCCTCGCCCCAAGTCGTCTGGGCGCGCTACGCGGCGCAGACAGGCTTGATGGTGTTGATTTTCCTGCCTTCGATCCGGCAGCGGCTAAGAACGGCGCATCTGGGTCTGCAACTGGTCCGATCCTTGTTCCTGTTTTCCGCGACGGTGGTGTTTTTCACCTCGTTCTTCTATCTCGAGCTTGCAACCGCAGCCGCGGTTTTCGCGACTTCTCCTCTGATCATCACCATTCTCAGCGCCGCCGTCTTGAAAGAGCAGGTTGGCCCGCGCCGCTGGGTTGCAGTGCTCATCGGATTGACGGGCGTTCTGATCATTCTGCGCCCGGGCTTCGATGTGTTCCAGATGGCGGCATTGCTCCCTGCTTTGGCGGCCTGCTTCTATGCCAGCTACCAGATCGCAACCCGTTGGTTAGGAGCAAGTGAGCCGATTTGGACCACTCTGCTCTACACGACGGGTGTTGGCACGGTGCTCGCCACTTTGGCTCTGCCGTTCTTTTGGGTCGCACCCACGGGCACCGACGCGCTGATCATGGTCAGCATGGGGGCGTTTGGCCTCGCGGGCCATGTCTGTCTCGTCTACGCGCTGAACCAGGCACCGGCATCAGCGCTGGCGCCCTTCAACTATATGGGCTTTGTCTGGGCATCGATTGTTGGCTTCATCTTCTTCGCCGAGCTTCCCGATTTGGTGACCATCCTGGGCGCCTCGGTGATTATCTCAGCCGGGATCTATGTCTGGCATCGGGAGCGTGTTAGAGCGCGCGAATGACCCCCTTCCTCCCTCGCCTGAAATGGCATGTTGCCGAGCTTCTCACGCTTGCCTGGCCCGTGATGCTGTCGCGCGCTGGGATCTTGATCATGGCGCTGGTCGATATTGTCATGCTGGGCAATTACGGCTTCGGTGCGGTCGGGATCTCGAATCTCGGCATCTCGATCTTTGTGCCGATCCTGGTGGTGACGATCGGGCTCTGCTCGGGCTTGGTGCCAGTGGTCAGCCAAGCCTATGGCGCTGGCGCCTGGGGGGAGTGCGGACGCGCCTGGCGCCGCGCGCTGGTTTGGGGCGGCTTTCTCTCGATTTTTGCCACCTGGTTGACCTGCCAGGCGGAATGGCTCTTGCTGCTGTTCGGTCAAAGCCCGGAAATGGCGGCCGGTGGTGCGAGTGTTGCCTATGCTTTGGCGCCAGGAATGACAGCGCAGGTTCTGTTCGCTGTCTGCGCCTTTTACCTCGAAAGCACAGGGCGACCACGCTTTGCCATGCTCGCGATGCTGGTCGCGAACATCGTGAACTTCGCGCTGAACTGGGTGCTGATTTTCGGCAATCTCGGAATGCCCGAGCTTGGTGCCGTTGGAGCGGCGCTGGCCTCAACCCTCGCACGGATCATCGTTTGCGCCATGATGTTCTGGGTGATCCTGAACCAGGTCAATGCGATCGAAGCGGGCGTCCGTGGTCCTTGGGAGACGTTCTGGGGGCCAGGCGGATGGCGAGCAGGCTGGCCAATGCGCAAACTCGGCATGTCGGCGGGGCTGTCCAACGGGTTCGAGACCTTTGGCTTTGCGGCAATGACGATGTTCGCAGGGCAATTGGGCGCGCTGGCATTGGATGCCTACTCGATCGTGCATAACCTGATGGCGACGGTCTTTATGATCGGGCTCGGCCTATCGATCGCGACGGGTGTCAGGGTTGGCAATGAAATCGGTCGCGGGCGCATGAGCGAGGCGGTTTTCGCGGGATGGACCGGTCTCGGCCTCGGTTTCGCAATCATGGCAATCATGGGCCTCGTCACCTGGTTTGGGCGGGACACCATCGCATGGCTTTATGCCAGCGATCCGGATGTGATCGCACGGGCTGCTGTGCTCTGTATGATCTGCGCCTTCATCTACGCCCCTGATTGCGGGCAGATCGTTTTGGGCCAAGCGGTTCGGGCATTTGGCGATGCCTGGATGCCGATCCTCTGCTATCTCGTCTCGTTCACAGTTTTCATGGTGCCCTTTGGCTGGTGGATGATAAACGGGTTGGGCTGGGATGAGCGGGGGCTTTTAATCGCGATTCTGGTCGCCTGTTGGTTCGCGACGATCCTGCTGGCCCTGAGGTTCTGGACGCTGGCGCGGAGGGCGCATGAGCTACGTCACGGATAAGGATAAATGGCTGACCCGAGCCAGCGAATGGATGATGTATGCGAGCGCTTGGAGCTTTCGTACCCTGACCTGGCCATTGAGCACTTGGGCCCTGACGCGCAGCCTCGCACCGCTTGGCGGCTGGATTGCCTGGAAAGTTCCGATGGCCCGCAAACGGATCATCGAGAATGTCGATCATGTCTTCCCGGGCCTGACCGATGCCGAGAAAAAGGTCTTTGTGAAAGCCAACGGGGCGCAAACGCTGTGTCTTTTTGTCGAGTACAGTCGGCTCGACAAGGTTCTGCGTGAGGTCGGCGTCGAGGTGAGCGGCGAAGAGCATCTTCGCGGTCGACCCGATGGAACGGGCGCAATCCTCGTGACAGCACATTACGGAAATTGGGAAGCGGTGCGGATGGCCGCCAAGTTCATGGGCCAGGAATGCGGGATCATCTATCGCGCGTTCAATAATCGCTATCTCGACCGGTTCACAATGAACCTGATCCCAGCCGCAGGTGAGCCAGTGCTCCAAAAAGGCTCTGGCATGCGTCAGTTGCTTGCCCATGTGAAACGCGGCGGGGTGGTGATGATCTTGGTCGATCAACGCAACTCGGGAGCTCCCTATCTCGATTTCCTCGGCAAGCCGGCCGAGACAGTGCTTGCGGCAGCCGAGCTGGCAACACGCACAGGCGCCGCCCTGATCCCCGCTGTAGCCGAAAGGGATCTGGCGAAACGCCGTTTCAAGGTGACTTTCGAGGCACCTGTTGCAATTTCTGCGCCCGAGAAGATGATGCAGGAGGTCAATGATCGGATCTCTGGTTGGATTATGCAGGCGCCGGACCAGTGGTTCTGGCTGCACAGGCGCTGGCGGACAACGTTGAGATCTCAGGGTAAGTCAGGGGATAGGGCATGAACAGCCAGACCGGGCGCTGCTTGTGTGGCTCAGTCACGTTTCGGTTCTCTGGCACCCCACTCTGGCAAGCTCATTGCCATTGCGAGAGCTGCCGCAAGAGTTGCTCCGCTCCAGTTACCAGTTTTCTGGGTGTGCGCGATGGTGACTGGGAATGGACCGGTGAAGCCCCACAGGTCTATGAACGCTCGCCAGGGGTGAGACGGTATTTCTGCGCCCGATGCGGCAGCCAAATGGCCTATGCAGCAGATAAGTTCCCGGGCGAGATCCACTTCTACGCCGCAAGTCTGGATGACGTTGACGCCTATGCACCAACCTTCCACGTGTTCGCTGGCGAAGCTGTTCCTTGGCTTCACTTTCAGGATGATCTGCCTCGCTATCACAGCACCAAAGGTTCAGAGACAACTTAACTCAAGCGAACCAAACGGAATGCGCGGGCAAGCCCGCGCATACACCTATTCTGGCGCCCTCCCGGTCGCATTGGCCCCAGTCGAACTACTCTCGCATTGCTCCGAGCTAGGCGCCTTGCGTCCCTGCCCATGCTTGCATGGGTGGTGGGCTTTTGCCCACCGTAATCCCGTAAGGGATCAGGGACGCTTGCGCGGGAGTTGAGCTATGGCTGGCTTCAGCGTTCGAACTTAGCCGCGGCCAGGATTGGACCAAATCGGTCGCCCTGGACCCAAAAGGCAATCCCTTCGCCTGGATTCGGGCTCGGCAGGTCATATTCCACCATGTCACCGCGCCAGTCACTGAGAGGCGTCATCATATAAACCACGTTGTGGTAGGTGAGCGTCTTGCCAGCATTCTCACCGCGCGCGATCTCGACGATTGCCGAACGTGTGTATTTCGCCACATAGACCGCTGCTTTGGCGCCGCCGTTCACAGGCGAGATGCGGCCCTTCAGTGCACCACCGATCTCGACGATCTCGAGCTTCGCACGATCCTGGGTTGCGCGGACTTTGGCAATCGCATCCTTGACGCTCATCTTGTGCTGCCCGGTCACCCGGTTCACACCTTGAACGATCATTTGCGGGGTGTAGACCACCCGTTCGCCCATATAGTTGCGATACTCAAACTGGCGTTTTGTGAACGCCTTTTGCGCGAACGTATCGCGCCAGCCGAGGTAATCCCAGTAATCCACGTGAAGAGACAGCGCGACGATGTCGTCGTACTTGGCGAGCGTCCCCAGTACCTCATCCGCCGGTGGACACGAATAGCAGCCCTGGCTGGTGAAGAGCTCGACAACAACAGCAGGCTCGGCCTCTGCTGGTTTTGGAGCTGCTGCTAGGACAAGAAGCGCGGACGCGCAGAAGGCAAGAGCAAACTGTTTCATAAGCCTCGGTATAGGATGATTCCACCAATGCGCCAACCAGCCGGGCTTTCAACCCTACGTGACCGAATGTTGCTGACGGTCGACGCTCTCGACGCCCAAATCAGGCTTGCTGATGCGGGATCGAGACAATACTCAACACCTTAGATCGAGACGGAGATGAGAATGACGCAAGGCCCCGTTGTGCTGACCATCCTGGATGGATGGGGGTTGCGTGAAGACCCCACGGGGAATGCGCCAGCGCTCGCCCGGACACCCGTCATGGATCGTCTCTTCAAGACTTGCCTGCATGCCAAACTCTCGGCCAGTGGCGAGGATGTGGGTCTGCCGCCCGGCCAGATCGGCAATTCGGAGGTTGGACACACCAATATCGGTGCGGGACGGGTGGTTTGGATGGATCTGCCAAAGATCAATCGGGCGATCGAGGAGGGGACGCTTTTTACCGCGCCCCCCTTGGTGAGCTTCCTTGCCCAAATGAAGGCAAGTGGCGGTGCTGTGCATCTCTTGGGTCTTGTCAGCCCCGGCGGCGTGCACTCGCATCAAAACCATATGGTGGCCTTGGCAACCGTCTTGTCGCGGCTCGAGATCCCGGTGGAGATCCATGCTTTCATGGATGGCCGCGATGTGGGCCCGAAAACCGGACGAGATGCGATGGTCCAATTCCTAGCCGACATCGCCCCGCTCAAAGGCGTTCGGATTGCCACTGTGATCGGGCGCTTCTATGCGATGGACCGCGACAATCGCTGGGAACGGGTCGAGCGAGCCTATCAGTTGATCGCCCATGCAAGTGGCACCCAGCCCGGGGGTGTGATCGCCGCAATTGACGCCGCCTACGGGGCGAACATCACCGATGAATTCATAGAGCCCGCGGTGATCGCGCCCGACTACACAGGCATCCACCCGGGCGATGGGTTGCTCGCTGCGAACTTCCGGGCAGACCGGATGCGCGAGATCCTACACACCCTGCTCGACCCAGGATTTGACGCGTTCGAGACGCGGCATCCCGCATTCGCAGCAAGCCTCGGTATGGTCAGTTACTCTGCCCAGATCGACCACTGGATGCCGGCGATCTTTCCGCCTGAGGAGATCATAAACACGCTTGGTGAGTGGCTCGCCTGCCATAACAAAGTGCAGTTTCGCCTCGCCGAAACCGAGAAATACCCCCATGTCACCTTCTTCTTGAACGGAGGTATTGAGGAGCCAGACCGGGGGGAGCAGCGCTTCATGGCACCCTCGCCAAAGGTTCGGACCTATGATTTGCAGCCCGAGATGTCGGCAACGGCGGTCACAGAGAAGCTTGTGGCCGCGATCCGTGCAGATTTCGATCTGATCGTCGTGAACTTCGCGAACCCGGACATGGTGGGGCATACGGGCTCTCTCCCGGCTGCGATTGCGGCATGCGAGGCGGTTGACCAAGGCCTGGGCCAAGCGCTTGACGCCTTGGGTGAGGTTGGGGGAACAATGCTCGTGACGGCAGATCACGGAAACTGTGAGATGATGATCGACCCAGAGAACGGCGGACCCCATACGGCCCATACGACGAACTTGGTCCCAATGATCCTGATTGAGGGCGGCGCTAGACGGGGAATTAAAGCGCTGGCCGACGGTCGGCTCGCAGATTTGGCACCCACGCTTCTGGAATTGATGGGGATGGAGAAACCCGCCGAGATGACCGGCCAATCGCTTTTGCGTCGCGCATGAAGGCACTGGCTCTCGCCACGTTTCTAGGTTTGGTCGCAGGCGCGGCGCAAGCGGATATTGCTGAGATTGCAACTGCGAAGGCGTTGTTGGAAGACGCCAAGACCGCTCTGATTCTTGCTGACAACCCAGAGGAGACGCTCTCGGCTCTCGGCTCAGCAGTCAAAGCCCAGGAGGCTGCTCTCTCGGCCTTTCACGCAGGCATGCGTGTGCTGGCAGCCGAGGAAGACGTCCTCCGCGTGAACCTGGCCATCGATCGCGCAGGGTTGAGTGCAGCGCTGAGCGCCTTGCAGTCGATCTCCCGCGCACCGGAAAGCGCGCTTTTGGTCTATCCTGGTGGTCCCGTGCAGGCAGCCCGTGCGGGTATCATGATCAGCGCGGTCACGCCTGAATTGAGTGCCCGTCTAGAAGCCGTGCGCGGCCAACTCGCCGAGATCCAGACATTGCGGGCGGTGCAGGAGGAAGCGAGAGATGACATCCGCTCAACGCTCGCGGGCCTGCAAGACCTGAGAAGTCAAAGCGCCGAGGCTTTGAACAACCGCTCTATCGCTGTCGGCAATCAGGAGATCTTGGTCGCCGCTGGCTCAGCAGCCGAGCGAGCGAAGGATTTGAGCGATCTGACCGCGGCGTTGAGCGCTTTCAAGACAAGCGCCAGTAGTACGCGTTTCGAAGACAGTCGGGGGACTTTGCCCCTTCCCGCGAATGGCGAGATTGCGCCAAGAGAGAGCGAGACCGGCCTCACCCTGCTGACCACCCAATACGCTCAGATCTCCGCCCCTATGGATGCAACCGTGCGCTATGCCGGACCCTTGATTGGCTACGATCAGGTCGTGGTGCTCGAACCTTCAACCGGTTGGCTCATGGTCCTTGCTGGTATCAGCAATGTGACCCGAGATGCGGGGGAGACCATTCTGGCAGGCGAAAAGATCGGCGATATGGGGGGTGACCTGCCAGCAAGTGACGAATTTTTGTTGGCCGCGGAGGACATCGATGCTCTGGTCCTCTCGGAAACTCTCTATATAGAATTGAGACAGGACGATAAGATTATAGACCCGACCCCGTGGTTCGCCGCGGAGTAAGGCAACCAGAGGAAGATCAACCCATGCGCAAGACACTGCTGGCCCTGAGTGCAGGTGTGGCGATCGGGGCATTGTCCCCGCACATCATCGCCCCTGTGATCGCGCAGGAAAACTCTGCTCGGAATACCTATGAGTATCTCGATCTTTTTGGCGACATATTCGAGCGGGTCCGCGTGGCTTATGTTGAAGAGGTCGATGAGCAGGAGCTGATCGAAGCGGCGATCAATGGCATGCTCGCCTCGCTCGATCCCCACTCGGCCTATCTGCCACCTTCGAACTTCGAGGATATGCGCGAGCAGACCAAGGGCGAGTTTGGCGGCCTTGGCATCGAGGTCACGATGGAGAGCGGCTTTGTCAAAGTGGTGGCCCCCATCGATGACACACCGGCTGCCAATGCTGGCCTCGAGGCGGGCGACTTCGTCACACATATCGATGGTGAAAGCGTACTGGGCCTCACACTAAGCGAAGCAGTGGACCAGATGCGCGGGCCTGTTGGCTCAGAGATCGTGATCACTATCAGCCGCGAAGGCGTTGAGGAACCGTTCGACGTCACCATCGTCCGCGACACGATCAAGATCCGCGCTGTCCGCACCCGGGTCGAGGGGAATGTCGGTGTTCTGCGGATCACCACCTTCAACGAGCAAACAGCGGACAATCTCGAAGCGGGCATCGCCAAGATCAAAGAAGAAATCGGCGAGGATAAGGTCGCAGGCTATGTGATCGACCTGCGTAACAATCCGGGCGGGCTGCTCTCCCAAGCAATCGCGGTCTCCGATGCTTTCCTCGATACAGGCGAGATCGTCTCGACCCGGGGCCGGGATCTCGAGGAGGCCGACCGGGTGAATGCGCGCGAAGGCGACCTGACAGACGGGAAGCCGCTGGTGGTTCTGATCAACGAAGGCTCCGCCTCGGCCTCCGAGATTGTGGCAGGTGCCTTACAGGATCAACGCCGGGCGATTGTTCTGGGCGCGAAAAGCTTTGGCAAAGGCTCGGTTCAGACGGTGATGCGCCTGGGGGATAAAGGTGCGATGAAGCTGACCACAGCGCGCTACTACACACCGTCGGGCCGCTCGATCCAAGCGCTGGGCATCGAGCCCGACATCCTGGTTGAGGAGCGCCAGATCGACACCGGCGATGAGGACGAAACCGATCGCCGCACACGCTCGGAGGCTGATCTGCGCGGCTCGCTGACCAATGAGCTGTCCGATGATGAGCGCCAGCAACTGGACGAGGAGCGCGAGCGTCACGAGGCCACCGCGAAGCTACGCTCGGAGGATTTCCAGCTGGCCTATGCTTTGGATCTTCTGGCTGGGCTTGCAATCTACGGCAACGGGGGTACGAAGTGATCTGAGGGCCTAGGTCCTCAGAGTGCATCAAGGAGGTTGCGTGGCCCTGTCGGTCGAAGCGATCGAGAAACTGCCCTACCGCCCCAGTGTTGGCCTGGTGGTCTTGAACCGCATGGGCCATATTTTCGCGGGTCAGCGTTTGGACAGCACCATGGATGCCTGGCAAATGCCTCAGGGCGGGATCGATAAAGGCGAAACCCCGGTTGAAGCCGCTCTTCGCGAGTTGACCGAGGAAACTGGGATCCCCGCCAGCAAGGTCGAGGTTTTACGCGAAAGCTCGGAATGGCATGCCTATGACTTGCCGCGCCACCTTGTGTCGAAGCTCTGGAAGGGCAGATATCGCGGGCAGAAACAACGCTGGTTCGCGCTCAAATTCCATGGGACCGATGCAGATATACGCATCGATACATTTGAACCTGAGTTCCGCGAATGGGCCTGGATGCCCGAGGCTGAGCTGATCCGCAAAATTGTGCCGTTCAAGCGGGATACCTATTCCCGCGTTTTCGCCGAGTTCGCCGATATTTTAGACTAGGTACCGTCTTACTTCGCGATCAGCCTGTCGCGGTCGCGAACTCGTAGGAACGGGTTACGATCTTCTTGACCGCTTTGAGTTCCACGTCATCACGCGGCGAGAACACCATGACCAGGCCGGGTGGCAGTTTTCCCATCGTGACGAAGAAATGGTCCTCGCCCCAACCCGTCTCGACGACCTCGCGCGCATTCTCGGCGGTCAATTGGAGATGCATGCTGCCACTATCGGGATGAGGGTGAATATGGGCGAACTCCCGACCGATCATGAAGGCGTGTTGGTTGCATTCGACCCCATCGCGCAGGACGAGCGCACGAGCGCCAGGGACCGAGATGGCGCTCGGCTCATTTACGACGTCGGACAGAGAAAAGCACCAAGCATGCAGCTTATCGATCACGTCATCGGGTCCGTGCTGGGTGAGTTGAGAATGCGGGATATCGCTGGTAGTCTCTGGTTTTGGACCACTGCGCGGCGGAAGATCCATTTTGATGCTCATATCTTGGCTCCAACTCGTTCGATACGGTGGACTATCGCGGCGCGCGTGGTCGAGTGAACCGGCAAAATGAGCAAAAGTCTTTTGCGGGAGTCGATAGCGAGTACCCAGTCGATGTCGACCACCTGGAGCGAAAAATGAAAAAGGCCTCGAATTTCGAGGCCTTTAGAAGCTCACAAGCCGTGCGCTTTTACAGTTGCCCAGCAATTGCCCTGAGATCGTTCAGCCGCTGGTTCTCGGCCTGGAGACGATCTTCCGCCATATCGCTGAGTGCTGCTTCGCCTTCGGCGATCCTTGCGTTCAGCCAATCGGTGTCGACCTCGCTCGCGTCATAGGCTTCTTCTGCCAGAACCGAGACAGTGTTGTTCGAGATCTCGGCAAACCCGCCGGTCACAAAATACTTGTCGGAGCCTACCGTCACATAGCCTGGACGTAGCGTGGTGAGGAACGGGGCATGGTTCGCCATCGCCGTCATCTCGCCCATCATACCCGGGATGGTCACGGCCTCCGCCTCGGTCGAGGCGAGAAGCCGCTCGGGGCTCACGAGTTCAAAGGTCAGCATCTCCGCCATGGCGGGCTCTCCTGATTAGGCTGCGGCTGCGGCCATTTTCTCGGCTTTTTCGATCGCCTCGTCCATGTCGCCGACCATGTAGAAGGCGGCCTCCGGCAGGTGATCGTAGTCGCCGGCGACCAGTTTCTGGAAGCCTTCGATGGTCTTCTCCAGCGGCACCAGTTTGCCTGGGCTACCGGTGAAGACCTCGGCAACAAAGAACGGCTGGCTGAGGAAGCGCTGGACCTTCCGGGCACGGGCCACGGTCAGTTTGTCTTCTTCCGACAACTCGTCCATGCCGAGGATGGCGATGATGTCCTGCAGCGACTTGTAGCGCTGGAGGATACCTTGAACGTCGCGGGCGACGTTGTAGTGGTCTTCGCCGATCACCATCGGATCTAGGATCCGCGAGGTCGAGTCGAGCGGGTCAACGGCCGGGTAGATGCCGAGCTCGGCGATCTGACGCGACAGAACAGTCGTGGCGTCCAGGTGAGCAAACGACGTTGCCGGTGCAGGGTCAGTCAAGTCATCCGCAGGCACGTAGATCGCCTGGACGCTGGTGATCGATCCATCCTTGGTCGAGGTAATCCGCTCCTGCATCGCGCCCATGTCGGTTGCAAGCGTTGGCTGATAGCCCACAGCGGACGGGATACGGCCAAGAAGCGCCGAGACTTCCGAACCCGCCTGAGTGAAGCGGAAGATGTTGTCGACGAAGAACAAAACATCGGTCCCGGTCTCGTCGCGGAACTGCTCGGCAAGCGTCAGACCGGTCAGGGCGACCCGTGCGCGGGCGCCCGGAGGTTCGTTCATCTGACCGTAGACCAGGGCCACTTTCGATTCGGCCAGGTTGTCCGGCACGATAACGCTGGATTCGATCATCTCGTGGTAGAGGTCGTTCCCCTCTCGGGTCCGCTCGCCCACGCCCGCGAACACCGAGAAGCCCGAGTGCGCTTTTGCGATGTTGTTGATCAACTCCATGATCAGAACCGTCTTGCCAACACCGGCACCGCCGAAGAGGCCGATTTTACCACCCTTCGAGTAGGGAGCGAGCAAGTCGACAACCTTGATGCCAGTGACCAGGATTTCCGACTCGGTCGACTGGGCGACGAATTCCGGCGCTTCCTGGTGGATGGCGCGTTTCGCGTCCGACTCAACCGGGCCTTTCTCGTCGATCGGCTCGCCGATCACGTTCATGATCCGGCCCAGCGTCGCGTTGCCCACGGGCACTGCGATCGGCTGCTCGGTATCGGTCACTGGCTGGCCGCGGACCAGACCCTCGGTCGCGTCCATCGCGATGGTGCGAACCGTGCTCTCGCCCAAGTGCTGAGCAACTTCGAGAACCAGGCGGTTGCCGTTGTTGTCGGTTTCAAGCGCGTTCAGGATCTCAGGCAGGTGATCGTCGAACTGGACGTCGACGACAGCACCAATGACCTGGGTAACTTTGCCCTGTAGCCCCATGTCTTACTCCTCCTGTCAGAGCGCTTCCGCGCCCGAAATGATTTCGATGAGTTCGCTCGTAATCGCCGCCTGGCGGGAGCGGTTGTATTCAATGGTAAGCCGATCGATCATCTCGCCGGCGTTGCGGGTCGCGTTGTCCATGGCTGACATCCGGGCACCTTGCTCGGAGGCGGCGTTCTCCAACAGACCGCGGAAAATTTGAACGCCGAGGTTGCGCGGCAGAAGATCGGCGAGGATCTCCTCCTCCTCGGGTTCATACTCATAGTTCACCTGTTCGCCCTCATCCTCCGTCTCCGGGAAGCTGGCGGGGACAATCTGGAGCGCGGTCGGCACTTGGCTGATCACCGATTTGAACTGGTTGTAGTAGAGCGTCGCCACGTCGAACTCGCCAGCGTCAAAGCGGGTGAGCACGTCCTTCGCAATATCGGCGGCGTTGGTGTAGCCGACCTTCTTGACATCGCTCATGTCGATATGGCCGATCATCAGTTCGCCATAGGTCCGGCGAAGGATCTCGCGGCCCTTTTTGCCGACGGTCAGGATCTTCACGGTCTTGCCCTCGGACAAGAGCCGCTCGATATCCGTCCGGGCGAGCTTCACGATCGAGCTGTTGAACCCGCCGCAGAGACCCCTCTCGGAGCTCGCGACCACCAGGAGATGCGTTTGCTCGGCACCCGTGCCAGCCAGAAGCCGCGGAGCCGAGGGGCTGTCCTTGGCACCTTTGGCCAAGTTGCCCAGCACCGTGTCCATCCGCTCGGCAAAGGGACGCGCGGCCTCGGCATGCTCCTGCGCCCGGCGCAGCTTGGCGGCTGCAACCATCTTCATGGCCGAGGTGATCTTCCGGGTCGATTTGACCGAGTTAATCCGGTTTTTCAGGTCCTTAAGGCTTGGCATCGCCCGAGGCTCCCTCTCTTAGGTCTCAGGCGAAGCTTTTCTTGACGCTTTCAATCACTGCTTTGATCGAGTCAGCAAGGTCGCCGTCAACCTTGCGGTCATTGTCGCGGATATCGTCGAGCAGCGCTTGTTGGCTCGAGCGAAGCTCAGCCAGCAGAGCTTCCTCAAAACGGCCAACTTGGCCAACCGGCATATCATCGAGATAGCCTTGGGTGCCTGCGAAGATCACACAGACCTGCTCGGCATTGGTGAGCGGCGAGTATTGCGGCTGCTTCAGGAGCTCGGTCAGACGCGCGCCCCGGTTCAAGAGCTGCTGGGTCGCGGCGTCGAGATCCGAGCCGAACTGAGCAAACGCTGCCATCTCGCGATACTGCGCCAGCTCCAGCTTGATCGAGCCTGCAACGGATTTCATCGCCTTGGTCTGGGCCGAGGAGCCCACGCGCGAAACCGACAGACCGACGTTCACGGCAGGACGGATCCCTTGGTAGAAAAGCTCGGTCTCGAGGAAGATCTGACCATCGGTGATCGAGATCACGTTGGTCGGGATAAAGGCCGACACATCGCCGCCCTGCGTTTCGATCACGGGCAGCGCGGTCAACGAACCAGCGCCGTGGTCGTCGCCCATCTTCGCCGAACGCTCAAGAAGCCGGGAGTGGAGGTAGAAAACGTCGCCCGGGAACGCCTCACGGCCCGGCGGGCGGCGGAGCAGGAGCGACATCTGACGGTAGCTCACAGCCTGCTTCGAAAGGTCATCATAGATGATCAACGCGTGCATGCCGTTGTCGCGGAAGTACTCTGCCATTGCACAGGCCGAGTAGGGTGCGAGGTACTGCATCGGCGCAGGCTCGGACGCTGTGGCTGCAACCACGATCGAGTACTCAATCGCACCGGTCTCTTCGAGCTTCTTCACCAACTGAGCGACGGTCGAACGTTTCTGACCAACCGCAACATAGATGCAATAGAGCTTCTTGCTCTCATCATCGCCAGCGGCGTCGTTGTAGGACTTCTGGTTCAGGATCGCGTCGAGCGCGACCGCTGTCTTACCGGTCTGACGGTCGCCAATGATCAGCTCCCGCTGGCCACGGCCAATCGGGATCAGACTATCAACCGACTTCAGACCGGTTGCCATCGGCTCATGCACCGATTTGCGCGGGATAATTCCCGGCGCCTTGACGTCCGCGACGCGGCGTTCGCTGCCCTCAACCGGACCTTTGCCGTCAATCGGGTTTCCAAGACCATCAACAACGCGACCCAAGAGACCTTTGCCCGCAGGCACGTCCACAATAGCGCCAGTCCGCTTGACGGTGTCGCCTTCTTTAATCGTGCGGTCTTCGCCGAAGATAACGACACCAACATTGTCGTCTTCCAGGTTCAGCGCCATGCCGCGGATCCCGCCGGGGAATTCGACCATCTCACCGGCCTGGACCTGATCAAGGCCATAGACGCGGGCAATCCCGTCGCCGACCGAGAGCACGCGGCCAACCTCGGTCACTTCAGCTTCTTGCCCGAAGTTTTTGATCTGATCCTTCAGGATCGCAGAGATTTCAGCTGCCTGGATCGCCATCACCCGACCTCTTTCATTGCATTTTGCAGACCAGCGAGTTTCGAGCGGATCGAGCTGTCGATCATCCTGGAACCCACTTTAACGATAAGGCCGCCGATGAGGCTTTCATCGACGGCGACATTCAGTTTGACATCTTTGCCCACCGAGGCTTTGAGCTCAGCCGCGAGTTTCGCCGTTTGGGCGTCGCTCAGCGTCTGGGCCGCGGTCACATCCGCTGTGACCTCGCCACGATGTTCCGCCATCAAGGTCGCGAAAACATCAAGGAAACTGGCAAGCGTAAAGAGCCGACGGTTTGCCGCCATCAGGCCCAACACATTCTTCGTCAGCGCGCCCAGACCCATCGCATCGGCAACCGCTGCCAACGCGCGGCCTTGCTCATCGCGGGTGTGGATCGGGCTCGAGATCAGATGTTGCAGATCGGTGCTATCAGCGAGCGCGCCCTTGAGCGCGATCAAATCAACCTCCACCGCCTCGAGCGCACCTTCCTCTTTCGCCAGATCAAAAAGGGCGGTTGCGTACCGTCCTGCTGCGCTGGATGTGAGACTGGAAGAAGCGGTCACGTCTAGCCTTTCTCATCGAGCCCAACAGACGTTAGGCCTTGTCCCCTCGGGCGCGTCTCCGCAGGGGGCGGATCACGCGGGGCTTCGCTAGCAGAAAGGGGCCGGGAGCACAACTCTCCTCGGGCCCGCGAAGTCCCGCGCGCGGTTTGCCCCGGACTGGCCCGGAAGGAAAGAGACTCAGACGCCCAAACAGATGGTCACAATGTCGCAGTTTTTGGCGCAGTCGGACAGCAGAACAGAGGAATCACCCGTATCTCTTGCCCCGGAAATGGGAATCGGGATCTCGATAGATCGCATGCAGCAACGCCGTATCCGAAAACTTGATCAATGTCACATGTCGTGAGACCCAGAAATCGAACATGCGAAGCGCAAAACCAGTTCGATAGGATGGGCTGGGTGATGGCCAAGAATCGGGAAAACCTCCCAGACAGTCTGATCGGCGGGAAACCTCTCCCCGCGCCGGGGTGGGTGGGTCGCAGAAGAGGTAAAATCCATTCGCAACCTTGCCTGGGAGGCGCGGGGAGAGGGGCTTATCGCGGGCAGAAGAGGCGGTAACGGAAAGCCGTGATCACCACCAATCCCTTCTGGAAAGGACTTCCTATAGGAAGCTTTGCGGATCGATATCCACCACCACCCGCGTCTGGCCAGAAACTTTGACGGAAGCGCGCCACGCCTTGATCGCCGGCTGGATCCGCGCGGCCTTGGGTGCTTGGATCAATAGCCTTACCCGATGACGACCGCGTAGGCGGGCAAAGGGCGCTGGAGCTGGACCCAAGACTTGTGCACCCGCATATGCCAACATGGGCGCTGCGCGAGCCAGATTGTTCGCGACCTCCCACACATTCGCCTCATCAACGCCAGAGACCACGACACCCGCCATCCGACCAAAAGGCGGGGCGCCTGCGGCTTCGCGGATTGCGGCTTCCGCCCGCCAGAAGGCCTCTGCCTCGCCCGAGAGGATCGCTCGCATCACATCATGATCTGGCGAGGCGGTCTGGACCATCGCAACTCCCGGCTTGTCTGCACGACCCGCACGCCCCGCCACTTGATGGATCAACTGAAAGCTGCGCTCTGCCGCGCGCAGATCCCCACCCGCCAAACCCATATCTGCATCGATAACCCCGACGAGCGTCAGCAGCGGGAAATTATGACCCTTCGCAACCATCTGCGTGCCGATAATGATATCCGCCTCGCCTTCCGCAATCGCCTGCAGGCGCAGCTTCAAAGCCTCCGGCCCATCTGCAATGTCAGAGCTCAAGATCTCGATCCGAGCATCTGGGAAAAGATCCGCCGCCTCCTCCGCCAGCCGTTCAACCCCAGGTCCGATGACCGAGAGCCGATCATCCCGACCGCAGGCCGGACAGGACCTGGGCAAGGGTTCAATATGTCCGCATTGGTGGCAGAGCAGTTGGCTTCTAAACCGATGCGTGACCATCAGGGCATCACAATCGGGGCATTGGAAGTTGTGCCCACAGGCCAAACACCGGGTTAGGGGCGCATAGCCCCGTCGGTTGAGGAAAAAGAGCACCTGCTCGCCGCGCAACAGCCGAACCCGGGTCGCCTCGACCAATGGTTCTGAGAGCCAACGATTGCGCCCCGGGTTCTCAACCCGCAGATCGATCATCCGCATCTCGGGCATCACGGCCGCGCCAAACCGCTCTGGCAGATCGAGGCGCTCGTACTTCCCCGTCTCAGCATTCACCCAGGTCTCAAGTGATGGCGTCGCCGAAGCCAGTACAATCGCGGCACCTTCTTCTGAGGCACGCAGAACCGCCATATCGCGGGCGTTGTAGAGGACGTTATCCTCCTGCTTGAACGAGCTCTCATGCTCCTCATCCACCACGATCAAACCCAGATCCGTGAAGGGCAGGAACAGGGCCGAGCGGGCCCCGACCACCAATTGCACGCGCCCTTCCGCCACCGCCGACCAAACCCGGCGACGCTCGGGCGGGGCGATTCCATGATGCCATTCGCCAGGCCGCGCACCAAAGCGCGCCTCTACTCGGGCCAAAAATCCAGGCGTCAGCGCGACTTCAGGGACCAAGACCAGGGCCTGCCTGCCAGCCGCAATGCACTCTGCGACCGCTTCGAGATAGACCTCGGTCTTGCCGGATCCTGTCACCCCTTTGAGCAGGGTCGCGCTGAACTTTTGGGCAGCGACGGCCGCGCGAAGGGTTTCAGCCGCGATCGCCTGACCTTCGCTCAGATGCGCCCCAGTTTTCTGGCCAAACAGTGGTGCGAAAGGCGCGTCCCGCGCAACCTCTCTCGGCGCCAAAACGCCCGCCTTGCCCAGTCCCGTGACAACGGCTGAGGAGACATCGGCCATCTGGGCGATCTCGCTCGTCCCAAGACCCAGCCCGCCATGATCCGCCAAGATTGCGAGGACGCGCCGGCGGGCGGGTGTTTCCCTCTCCAACCCGACACCGCTGAGGCTCCAAACCTTGCGCATCGGGGGTGGTTTGCCCAGGTCAGGCACGCGAGTGGCCAAGCGGACCATCATGCCGGGCGGGGTTAGCGTGTAATCCGCGGCCCGCTCCAAAAACGCCCGCATCGCTTCAGCCAAGGGTGGAACAGCAAACTTTTGGACGACCGGTTTGAGCGTCTCGACAGCCCGTCCACCTTCGCCAGCGCCCCAGACGACACCTGTCATCTGCCGTGGCCCAAGCGGGACCTGCACGATGTCCCCGGGGCTTAGCCACATGTCTTCAGGCACCGCGTAATCCAAGGCACCATCAAAAGGTGCGGGGATCATCACCCCGACGGCCTCTCCCGGGCCAAAACGGATCATCTGGTGGTTCATAAAGAGCTTGGCCCCACTGCTTGTGTTCCTGTAGGGTCCCTGCACGCTGAGTGGTGCGCCGGAGGGGATCCCGTATGAAATTTTTCATCGACACAGCAGAGATTGACGAAATCCGCGAGTTGAACGCAACCGGGATGGTGGATGGAGTCACCACAAATCCCTCGCTCATCCTAAAATCCGGCCGCGATATCCTTGAAGTAACCAAGGAGATCTGCGCCGAAGTGGATGGCCCAGTTTCGGCAGAGGTCACAGCGACCGAGTTCGAGGCGATGCTGGAAGAAGGGCGCAAACTGGCTGCGATCGCCGGGAACATCGCCGTGAAAGTTCCACTGACCTGGGATGGCCTGAAGACCTGCAAAGCATTGAGCGATGCGGGTACTATGGTGAACGTAACCCTCTGCTTTTCTGCCAACCAAGCTTTATTGGCAGCCAAGGCGGGCGCGACTTTCATCTCACCGTTCATCGGCAGGTTGGATGATAACGGTCAGGACGGGATGGAGCTGATCTCCGAGATCCGCACGATCTACGACAATTACGGATATGAGACCCAAATCCTCGCCGCTTCAATCCGCACGGTCGGACATGTGAAGGAAAGCGCGCTGATTGGCGCCGATGTGGCGACCATCCCACCCGGGGTTTTGAAGAAGCTCGCCGATCACGTGCTCACCGATAAAGGGCTCGACGCCTTCCTCGCCGACTGGGCGAAGACTGGCCAGAGCATCCTGAAATGAGAGCGCCCCAGATCAGCGGCGGCGGCGTCGAGTTAAGCGAGGGTGAGCAGGAGTTAATCCGCTCTCTGATCCTCGCCAATCCCGATTTGGTTCTCAACGATGACCAAGTCATGCGATCTTTGATTGGATCGCAGGCCCAAGAGGCCCGCAATGTGGTCGACCTGCGCGATCGGTTGGTTGAGCGTATGGAGGGGCGGTTGCAGAAACTGATGCGCACCAACCGCTCAGTCATTGCAGCAGCTTATGAGAACGTGGCGACCACCAACCAGATGCACCGCGCCCTGCTGGCTCTAATCGATGCTGAGGAAATGGAGACATTCCTGCGCCGCCTGGTCAAAGACCTTCCGCAAATGGTGGGGATCGAAGAAGCCCGGCTCTGTCTCGAGGCGAATGTGCCCGAGGCGCGGCCAGCCGACGAGTTGGCACCTGGCCTCGATGGGCGGGTGGTGATTCTGCCGGAGGGAACCATCAATGCCTACCTTCGACTGGACCAGGGAGAACCTGCTCAGGTTACCTTGCGCCCATGTCCTGCCGAGAAAGAGATTGTGTTCGGACATATCTCACCCTCGCAGTCCGAAGCGCTGCTGCCACTTTCTCTGAGTGGTGTGACCGGATTGCTTGCCTTTGGCGCGGCAGATCCGGAACGGTTCTCCGCCGATCAGGGGACAGATCTTCTGAGCTTCACGGCCGAGGTTACCCAGCGTCTCTTGATCCGCCATCTTGGGACCGATCCGCAGGGATGAGCCTTCTTTCTGACGGTGTCCGCGACTTGCTCCGACGCTGGCTCGGTCAATTGAGCGCGGTCCGAGGCTTGGACGCGTCGACTGTCGAGGTTTATGGCCAAGCAGCTGCCGAGTATTTAGCTTTCCTGACCGAATACCGAGGGAGAAGTTTAGGCCTAGGCGCAATTGGTGCCGTCGATGAGAGGGATCTCCGCGCCTGGATGGCTTGTCAGCGGACCGGTGGGATCGGAAGCCGCACCCTGGCAAAGAAGCTCTCTGCCCTGCGCAGCTTCTATGGCTGGATCGAGGACGCTGAAGGGGTCTCCTGCCCGGCAATCCAAGCGATCCGTACGCCGAAATTTCCGGCACGCCTCCCCCGTCCGGTGAGTGTGGAGGGAGCGACCGGCATCCTCGAGGCTGTCTCGGCCCATAGAGAGCCGTGGATCATGGCCCGTGACCAAGCCGCCTTGACGCTGATCTGGGGGGCCGGGCTCCGCATATCGGAGGCATTGGGTCTTCGACAGCAGGATGCGCCTTTGGGCGAGGTCGTCCGCGTGATCGGGAAAGGTGGCAAGGAACGCGAAGTGCCCGTCCTGCCCGTGTCTCGTGAAGCCATTGAGAAGTACCGCGCGCTTTGCCCGCATCTGCCCCGTCCAACCGATGCCCTCTTCCTGGGCGCCCGCGGAGGTCCATTGAACCGCCGTGCGCTAAGTGGAGCCATGGCTGAAGCACGTATCGCACTTGGCTTGCCCGCAACAGCGACCCCGCATGCACTGCGCCACTCCTTTGCGACGCAACTCTTGGCTGCTGGAGGCGATCTGAGGGCGATCCAGGAGCTGTTGGGTCATTCAAAGCTCAGTTCGACCCAAGTCTATACGGGTCTCGATGAAGCCCGGCTCCTGGAGGTCTATACCTCCGCTCATCCGCGTGATCGCTGCTAGCTCGACCTTTTACGCAGGCATCCAGGAGCCCTAACGGGCCCTCGGCGAGCAAAGCTCGCCGCCTTCGCATAAATGCGAAGCGGGATGCCCGGCGCCTAGCTCAGATTTACGCTGGAGCAGTCAGGCTGGGGCCAACGCGCCCGGGAGGGCGCCAAGCATAGGTGTATGCGGGCCTTGGCCCGCATTCCGTTTGGTTCGATCGAGATCTCACCAAGTAAGCCGCTGCCGCTCCAATGATCCGTGATCCGATTGCCTTAGCAGCAGATCCCGCCGGTCTATCCCGATATCGCGAAGCATATGATCATTCAGCTGGCTCAGCTTTCCATGGGCTTGGATCCTTTGATGCGTCTGGCTCATCCACCGGGTGAGACGGACCCCAGCATTGTAGAGGGAACGAGCCAGATCAGCCCACAGCGGTGCGGGTAGTGTGCGATAATACATTACGATCCTCCGTTTTCCTGATGGGAGAATGTCGCCGGTACTCAGAGCTCACAAACGCCGTTGCTTGACAGCTTGTGTAAGGAAAAGTCACATAACCACATGCCACGCAGCCTCCCTCCGCTGAATGCATTGCGCGCCTTCGAGGCCGCTGGCCGTCGTCAGAGCTTCACCGGTGCAGCGGAAGAACTCAACGTCACCCATGCCGCGGTCAGCAGACATGTCCGGGGACTGGAGAAGCGGCTTCAAGTCCAGCTGTTTCGCACCGTTGCGCGTGGCGTCCAACTCACTGAGATCGGAGCGGCATATCTTGCTCAGATCACCCCAGCTCTCGATCAGATTGCTCAGGCAACAGAGATGCTCGGCAAAGCACAGCCAAGCACGCTCACAATCAGCTGTGAGCCGACCTTTGCCTTCAAATGGCTGATGCCCCGGCTCGGCCAGTTTCAAGCGCTGCATCCAGAGATCGACATCGATCTGCAATCCACGCCGAAACTTGCAGATTTGAAGACGTATGAATGCGACTTAGCACTGCGTTTTTGCCATAGTGCGCCAGACATGCGGGCGGATCTGATCTCGGTCTCGCCCGTCTTTCCCTATGGCGCTCCAAGCTTGCCGGTGGCCGAGCAACCCTCGGATCTTTTAGCCCTGAAGCTTATGCATGAGGACAATGGTGCCCTTTGGAAGCGTTGGTTCGAGGCAGCAGGGCTTCGCGATGCCTATCAGCCCCAGAAAACCAGCGGATTGACCACTTTGCTCGCGATCGAAGGCGCATTGGCGGGGCAAGGTGTTGTTCTCTCTTCGGCCGAACTGGTCTGTCAGGACGTCGAACTCGGTCGTCTGAAAAGACTCTCTCCGATCGGGTTGGCCTATGGCGGCTACCATTTGCTTTGCCTGGAGGAACTTGCTGGGCGGAGATCGATACGCAAGTTTCGGGACTGGGTATTGAGTGAGACAACCTATCTGCGCGCGCCACCTCACTCAGCAGGTCGGAAATCCGGAGGGTAGGGGAGCCAACGCTCGCCCGCGACCCCTTGTTGGTAGCCAAGGTCGTACAGCTTGGTCATATAGGCTTTGTCGAACGGCTCTTCCGGCTCCAAGTCAAAGCTCTGCGGGATCCAAGTTAGGTTCAGTTCGATATCGTCACGCTGACCAATCGCGAAGATCCGGTAGATATCGCCCGAGCCTGATCCACCGATCAGACTCGAAACCGCCGCCCCAGCGATCGACAGAACGCGCGGCCGAACTGGCGCATAGCTCTTCTGAAGCTTGTTGTTCATGATGATGTACATCTTCCGGTCGAATTCGAGCCCCGCCGCCTTGTCGATCAATGAGATCGGGATCTGCGGCGTCAGAAACATAACTTGCTGGGTGGCGCCCCCATCGACATGCATCTCGTCATGGCGTTGACCGCTCTCGGTGGTCACTGGGATCAAGACAGGTGGGAACACGGCGGGAATGGCCGAGGAAGCTTGGATGATATCATGGATCAGCCGCCTGGCATTCGGGTGGCCACTTGCGGCGATCCGGGTCACGTTCCAGATCACGGGACGGGACGCGTCCATATTGGTCGTTCCGATCAACAACGCCCGTCCGTTCCGGGCTTCTTGGCCCAAGGTCGCGACGATTTCTTCTGATACATAGTCCTCAATCAGGCCGCGATACCCGCGCGTGTCGGTGAAAGCGGTCCCGCCGGTAAGCGCGGCAAAGACAGTGGGGGTCAAGAGCTGGCTGGTCTCATAGGTCGTGTAGATCTCGCGCAGTTGCTCGTCATAGTCCGAGCCAAGGAACGCAAAGAGCGCAATGATCGCGCCAGTACTGACACCCGTCACGACCTGAAAGCTTGGTCGATCACCACGATCACTCCAGCCCTTGAG
>JBCDAS010000006.1:0-31241 GCA_039185235.1 Pseudomonadota bacterium | reverse complement strand
TCCGCACCCATGGCGCCGAAGGGCTCCTGGCCCGCACCCGCCCCTCCGGCGCAACAGCGCTCTGGATGACGGTTGTCCTCTTCGCCTTCCTGCTGACCGCCTATCTCTGACACCAGCCACCCAGCGCCCCTCCCCCAACGGGGGAGGCCGGGAGGGGGGCGCGCCCGGGAGGGCGCCAGGAATTAAGCGTGAGCCCGGAACGGGCTCACTCCGCTTGGCTCGGAACAGAAAAGCTCAACCCAAACCGGTTGAGCCTGAATCAGGTTGAAAGCGTTTTGATGCAGCCTTACGAGCGCAAAGTCCTCAAATCTGATTGATCCAATCAGATCTGGTTTTGCTCTAGCTCAGGCCAAGCCGCGCCTTGACCCGCTGGCGCGCCAATCCGGCATCGCGGTCTTCGACATAGAGCAACCCACAGAGCTTGCGCACCAGCGCGCTCTCGGTGTGATCCGAGGCGCCATCGGCAAAGGCCACCTCCCAGATCGCCTCGATCACCGCAATCCGCTCCTCATGGGGGACAACCCGCTTGATCGCCCGGGTAAACCTGACCAGATCCGCAGCCTCAGCAAAAGCCAACTCGCCCTCGTTCAACAACGCCTCCGCCGCCGCCGCGTCCAGCGCATAATGGCGAGACAGGATCTCGGCGATCGCCCGCGCCTCCTCGGGCTCATAGACCCCGTCCGCCTTGGCAGCAGCCACCAAAAGGGCTGCCACCGCCTCGCGCCCGGCATCTTCGGAGAGGTCGAGCTCGGCTTCGGGATTGCGGAAGAGCTGGATAAGTTCGTTGATCATGCCCGCCACCTAGCCCGTCTGACCGCGCGCATCAAGCGCCAGGCGATCAGCATTTCGCCGCGAGCTCTGCAAAAAACGCCTCCGCTTCCTCACGATCGGCCGCGCTTTGATCGATCCCCACAACCTCAAGCGCCCAGCCATAGACGATCACCAGCGCGGGCGTACGAAACTCCAGCCGGGTATAGGCGATCTCATCGCGGTCCAACCGCCGGATCCCCTCCTGCCCCGCCAAAGCGCCTGCGGCAACCAAACCATCCTCAACCCCGATCATCTGCTCCATCCGCGCGCCTTTGACAGCCATCCGCTGAGCCGGCGACACCGTCAGATCCCGCTTCGGAAAGCCCGCGCCAAAGCACCATCGATCCAGCCTGATGGGATGCATCTCCTGCGGCAGGTTCGAGGTCTGGCGGGTCAGGCTTTGACAGGCGACAAGCTCCAGATCTCCCTGATCCGCCGTTGTCACCAGATCGCCCGGCGCCAAATCACCGACCCGGCGCACCCCGCTCGGGCATTTCACACGCATTCCTGACTGCAGCATTCCTCGCCCGATACTCTCAACAGCGCGTCTCATCGCAGATAGGACAGACATAAAGAGCCTCGCCGCCCCTGTCTCGCCTTGTCCGCTCACGTCCCTGTCAGAACACGTCTTTAGGGCGATTCGATGGGCAAATGCTTTCGCCTAACGTTTGCCGAGCCAGCCCAGCCCGAACCGCAGCATTCTTGCAACGATCCGCCGGATCCGCCTTGCTCTTGCCCCAGAAACCCCGCATGAGAGGCGCCAAATCGACAAGAGAGCGCGCCCATGCAAACCACCCCCCATCATGTGAGCCTTCCTGGGATCGAAATCGGCAATGACTTGCCCCTCTTCCTGATTGCTGGCCCCTGCGCGGCCGAGGGGGTGCAGCACTCAATCGATATCGCAGGTCCGCTGGCCGAGGCCTGCAAGACCGCCGGGATCGGCTATGTCTTCAAGGCAAGCTTTGACAAAGCGAACCGCACCTCGGTTTCCGGCCAACGCGGCCTGGGGCAAGAGGCAGGCTTAAAGGCACTTGCCGCTGTCAAAGACGCCATCGGATGCCCTGTTCTGACCGATGTCCACCTGCCCGACCAATGCGCCCCCGTGGCCGAGATTGCCGATATCCTGCAAATCCCCGCCTTCCTCTGCCGCCAAACCGATCTCCTGCTCGCGGCAGGCGAGACCGGCGCCGTGATCAACGTCAAAAAAGGTCAGTTCCTTGCCCCATGGGACATGCCCAATGTGGCCGCAAAACTCGCCTCGACCGGCAATCAGAAGATCTTGTTAACCGAACGGGGTTCAAGTTTCGGCTACAACACTCTGGTCGCGGATATGAGGGCGCTGCCGCAGATGGCCCAGACCGGCTACCCGGTGATTTTCGACGCCACCCACTCGGTGCAACAGCCGGGCGGGCTAGGAGGGGCCTCTGGCGGTCAGCGGGAATTCGCACCCGTGCTCGCCCGCGCCGCTGTGGCGGTCGGCATCGCCGGGCTCTTCATCGAATGCCATCCAGAACCGGACACGGCGCCTTCGGACGGGCCCAACATGATCCCGCTCGATCAAATGCCCGCCCTGATCGACCGTCTGACCGCCTTCGACCGCCTCGCAAAAGCCTAGAGTTCCAGGAGATCGCCCATGACCGGCCTGCCCCGCCCGTTCACCGAGGTTCGCGAGAACACGATCGACTACCTCACAAGTCCGATGATCAAGCCCACCGGGTTTCGCGAATACGACGCCCGCTGGCGCTTTCCCGAGGAGATCAACCTCATGGGCATCCAGGCCCTTGGACTCGGCCTGGCGACACAACTGCACGAGGCGGGTCTGCCCGCAATCGTCGCCGTCGGCAATGACTACCGCAGCTACTCGCTCTCGATCAAACAGGCGCTGATGGTGGGGCTGATGTCCGGCGGCGCCGAGGTGCGCGATATCGGCACTTGCCTCTCGCCCATGGCGTATTTCTCGCAGTTTGATCTGGATGCGCAAGCCGTCGCCATGGTGACCGCCTCGCATAATCCGAACGGCTGGACCGGGGTGAAGATGGGTATGAGCCGCCCGCTGACCCATGGCCCGGACGAGATGAGCCGCCTCAAATCGATCGTGCTCGAGGGCGAGGGCATCCTGCGCGATGGCGGGCGCTATGTGCGGGCCGAAGGCGTCGGCGCGCGCTATATCGACGACCTCTGCGGCGACTTCAAACTCTCCCGCAAGCTCAAAGTCGTCTGTGCAACCGGTAATGGCACGGCAGGCGCCTTCGCGCCCGAGGTGCTGGAGCGGATCGGCTGCGAGGTCGTGCCGCTGCATTGCGAGCTCGACTACACCTTCCCCAACTACAACGCCAATCCCGAAGCGATGGAGATGCTCCACGATATGGCCGCAGCCGTGAAAGCCCATGGCGCCGATCTCGCGCTGGGTTTCGACGGCGATGGCGATCGCTGCGGGGTCGTGGATGACGAGGGCGAGGAGATCTTTGCCGATAAGGTCGGCGTCATCATGGCCCGCGATCTGATCAAACTCTACCCGGGTGCAACCTTTGTCGCGGATGTGAAGTCCACCGGGCTTTTTGCATCTGATCCGACCCTTATCGAAGGCGGTGCCAAGGCGGATTACTGGAAGACCGGGCACAGCCATATGAAACGCCGGGTGCATGAGCTGGGCGCGCTGGCGGGGTTTGAGAAATCCGGCCACTACTTCCTCGCCGGTCCCATCGGGCGGGGCTATGATTGCGGCCTGCGCGTCGCGGTCGAGCTCTGCAAGCTGATGGATCGCAACCCGGAAAGCGCGATGTCCGATCTGCGCCGGGCGCTGCCGAAAACCTATTCCTCCCCCACCATGTCGCCCTATTGCGCCGATGAGGAGAAATACGGGGTGATCGAACGCCTCCAGGCCAAACTGGTCGCGATGCAAGAGGCGGGCGAGACGCTGGGCGGGCTCAAAATGCAGGGGGTCGTGACCGTGAACGGCGCCCGGGTTCTGCTGGAAGGCGGCGCCTGGGCCCTGGTCCGGGCCTCCTCGAACACGCCCAATCTGGTGGTGGTCTGCGAGACGGCAACCTCGGAGGCAGAGCTGAAGACGATCTTCCAAGCCCTCGACGCCGTGATCCGGACCGAGCCTTCAGTGGGCGATTACGATCAAACCCTCTGAGGCAAAAGATCTCGTAAGAGCCCATCCAGCCCTGAAAAATGCCCATCCCAACCCGGCGGCGCCCATCCGGCCAACCGGGCGATCTGCGCATCCCGCGCTGGACCATCGGCGATGTAGTCGCCAATCATCCGGGCCCAGCCCGCGTGATCATCCGGCGCGAGGTAATCCGGCACCTCCCCCGCGATCTCGCGAAAGGCTGGCAGGTCGGAGGCGATCACCGGGGTGCCAAGCGCCAACGCCTCGGCCAGTGGCAGCCCATAGCCCTCCACATAGCTCGGGAACAACAGCGCCTTGGCCGAGGCCAGACGCCGCCAAACCTCCGCATCGGGCAGATCGCTCTCCTCCCGGATATTGGCAGGCGCCTGGTCGAGACGGCGAAAGACCTCGCGATTCTCCCAACCCCTGCGCCCGATGAAATGCAGCTCGGGCCAATCGGGCCGCCAGATATCCAGCAAAAGCGCATGGTTCTTCCTGGGCTCGATCGTACTCAGATAGACGAAGTGATCGCCCGCCTTCACATCCGGGCGGGGAGGAAGATCAATCCCCAGCGCCAGTTTCGTCCAGGCTGGCGCGGCGAGACCCAGCTCCCCCGCGGCCCGCAAAACCCGCCCGCCCGTGTCCTCGGAGTTCACAATCAGATGCTCGGCCAGACAGGCAGCCTTCAACCGCTCGCGCATCTGCGCCGCGCCTTGCGGGCGGGCAAATTCTGGGTGCTCCAGCGGGATCAGATCATGCAGCATGACCAGCCGAGTGAGGCCAGACAGCCCCTCCATCACCGAGACGTCCAGATTGGTGTGCCCAACATTGAGATAGACGTCATGGCCCTGGGCGAGATCGGCAACCCGACCCTCGGCGATCGCCCACTTGCGCACCAGGCTCTCACCCATCCGCAAGCGCCGGTTGCGATCGGGCCGCAGCTGCGCTTTGAGATCCAAAACGCCGTCCTCACCCGCAATCAACCGCTTCAACGCACGCGCGCCGTCGCTGCCAAGCAGATAATGGGTGCCGCCGAGCGCGATCAGAAACCGCCCATCGCGCGCGATCGCCCGGTTGAGATAGGCATGCTCAACCCGGTCAATCCCACTCGCCCGTTGAACGCTGAGCCGACGCAAACTCCGCGTCAGATCCAAAAGGACCCGGGCCTCAGCCATCAGAGGCTCACTCAGCGGCGACGCGGCTTTCGGTGATCGAACGCAGATAGGCAAGAAACTCCTCGGCCAGTTCTTCGCGCTCCAGCGCAAAAGTCACAGTCGCCTGCAGATACCCCGCCTTCGAGCCGCAATCGAACCTGGTGCCTTCAAACCGATAACCATAGACCGGGCGCCCCGCATCGACCTGTTCCGCAATCGCATCGGTCAATTGGATCTCGCCACCGGCACCTTTCTTCATCTGATTGAGACTGTCCATCACATCGGGCGTCAGGATATAGCGCCCGATCACTGCCGTGTTCGAGGGCGCCACCGACGGATCCGGCTTCTCGACCATGCCTTTGGTGCGCACCAGACGCCCCATATCCTCGGCAATGTCCAGAACGCCGTAACTCTTGGTCTTCTCGGCAGGGACTTCCATCGCCGCGACCATGCATCCCTCCGACCCATTGGCGTGATAGGCATCCACCATCTGAGCCAGGCAGGACCGCTCCCCCGCAATCACATCATCGGGCAGGATCACCGCAAAGGGTTCATCCCCGATCAGATTGCGCGCGCACCAGACCGCATGGCCAAGGCCCAGCGCCTCGTGCTGGCGGATATGCGCGATCGCGCCGGAAGGCAGGGTGGAGTTGCGCACCTCGGCCAGAAGGTCATGCTTGCCCTTCTCCTCCAAAGCGCGCTCAAGGCTCATCGACGCGTCGAAGTAATCCTCAAGCGCCGATTTCCCCTTCGCTGTGACAAAGATGAACTCCTCGATCCCGGCCTCACGCGCCTCGTCAATCGCGTATTGAACCAAAGGCCGGTCGACCAGCGGCAGCATTTCTTTGGGCACCGACTTCGTCGCCGGCAAGAACCGGGTACCGAGGCCCGCAACAGGGAAGACCGCTTTGGTCACTTGCTTCGTCATCGATGAAACTCCCTTAAACCCGGCTTTTCCGGATGGTCTGGTCGATAAAGCAGATATGGTGAAGAAACTATGTCCATTCACCTGTCAGATCACTTTCTCGGCCTAACGGGACGAAACTGTGGCGGATCTGCGGCCAGGAGACGTCGGACGCGGCGGCGTTGGGATCGGAATTGCGTTCGGTGCATCCTCAACCATCGCTGCTGTCACCTCATCTCGGATCATGGCCATCAGGCCCTCCTTTTCGCGCAGCAGATGGACCCGAAGGTTCGGCTCCAAAGCGGTCTTAAGCGGCAGCCAGCCTTCCCGATCCAACCACAGGTCCCAAGCTGACGGCCTTAGAACCGCATCAAAGTGGCGTTGGTTTGCAAGGCGAGACACCTCGATCAGAGGTTTCGGCCGACCGGTCAGGACCCGGTAGACATCCCGATTTCCCTCTTCAAACCCTTCATGCACCCAAAATCCGTCGGAAAACTTCACAGATTTTGGGCTTCTGGGCGCCCGCGTGTTGAAGAACGCCACCCTGTGGCCACGGATTGTCAGAGCGCGGGCAATCCCGCGCATCTCGACCGACCCGCGCAGGCTCGGCCCCGAAAGCACCGCCAGCGACAGCCTGCTATCGGGCAGCCGGGCGCCAAAGGGCAAGATCAGCCGGTCAAACACCGTGAGCGCCAGCGGCAGCTTCGGGGCACGGTGCCTTCCCTCCTGGATGGCGGCGTGCTCGCCCATCCGCGCCACCACTTGATCCAAGGCGGCGGCCTGCTCGGCCTCAGGCGTGTGGCGGGCGATAAAATAGGCAAGCGCTGCCGCCCGCTCCGCCGCATCATAGGACGGCTCCACCTCCTGATATACCTCAGCCTCTGGGAGCCAACCGGTCATCCAGCCCGCGCCCCCCAGTCTCCGCGCCGCGTCCAAGACGTCCAAACCCGCGCCAGCACTTTCGTCGAACCCGCCGATCTCCATCAATGCCGGGCGCCGGAACGCGCAATTGGTCGCGCGGAGCACCGGGAAACGCGCGGCGTCAGATGCCAGCCGTGCCGCCTCTGGCGTCCGGAACGGCGTCTCCTGGCCCGCCAGGTCTGACCAAGCGCCTTCGAACCTATAGGCCACGCCATCCCCAGCACGCACGCGCCCACCGGCAAGGCCAATCTCAGGATCAACGAAAGCCATCGCCAGATGGTCGAGCCAGTCAGGCTCGGGCACGCCATCATCGGCCAGAAAAGCCACAACCTCACCACGGGCCGCCCGCAGGCCGATATTGCGCTGGGCTGGCAGCGCGGCACCTGGGCTGGGCACATAATGCACCGCTTGCGCAATCTCATCGGGCAGATCATAGGCGTCGAGATCAGGGGCATGCCCCACGAAGACCACCTCAAAGGACGGGTATGCCAGATGTTTCAACGCCATCAGCGCCCGCAATACCTGATCCGATCGCGCCGGGCTGGCGAGAGTGACCGAAACCGTTGGGCGGCTCAAACCGTTCCCCTTGCGCGCAGCACCGCTTCGATCTTGGGCGTGTCCTCGGGGTTGTTGAGCTCCCAAAACGTGGCGCCGCGCGCTTCGACTTGCACGCAATGGACCGGGTGATCATGGGCGAGGAAGCGCAACTGCTCCAACCCCTCCTCGCGCTCCAACCGGGTCTCGGACATCGCCATATAAGCCGCGAGCGCGGTCGGCCGATAGGCATAGACGCCGACATGATGGAAAACCGGGCAGTCCTCGTCACCAAAGGGCTGGGAGACAAAAGGCAAGACTTCCTTCGAGAAATAGAGCGCCCGTCCCGTCTCGGTGAAAACCGCCGTCGTGCCCCCGACCCGACCCGCCGCGCGATCGGCCTTGAACCCGTCATAGGCCGCCCGGTCACAGCGCAGCACCGGGGTCGCGACCGAAACCTCGGGCCGCGCGGACATCTCTGCGATCAAGGCCTCGACAAACCAGGGCGGGGTGAGCGGGGCATCGCCTTGCAGGTTGACCACCAGATCGACCTCCCCCAGAGCCGCCAGCGCATCGGCGCAGCGCTCGGTCCCATTGGCACAAGTCTCGGCGGTCATCACAACCTCGGCGCCGAAGGCCTCCGAAGCCTCGCGGATCCGCGCATCATCGGTGGCAATGACCACCCGCGCGACACCCGCGACCTGCATGGCCGCCTCCCAGCTCCGCTCAATCAGCGATTTCGCGACACCGGTTGCCCCGGTCAAAGGCGCAAGCGGCTTGCCCGGGAACCGGCTCGAGGCATAGCGCGCGGGAATGACAATCACGGCCTGCATCGATCAGAGCTCCACGCCCTCGGCATAGGCAAGGAAGAACGGGTTGGCATATCCAGGCTTGCCATAGGTCAGCGCGCCCCGGGTCTCGATATGCAGAACATGCCCACCGGCGGCCAGCAAAACCGCATGGCCCGCCGCCGTATCCCACTCCATAGTCCGGCCAAGGCGCGGGTAGAAATCCGCCTCACCCGCCGCGAGCAGGCAGAACTTCAGCGAAGACCCCGCGGCGGTGAACTCCGCCACCCGGTAGCCTGCGATAAAATCATCGGTCGCCTTGTCGCGATGGGATTTCGAGGCAACCACGATCAAGCCGCTATTGTCGGGTTCGCGCACGGTGATCGGCGTCTCGGTGCCCGGCACGGGCATGCAGTCTGGATCGACCCCCTCCTGTACCGCGCCGCCATCTTTGGTGCGAAAGAGCCGCCCCTTCGCAGGGGCATAAACCACGCCCCGGGTCGGGCGGCCCTCTTCGATTAGCGCGATATTGATGGTGAAATCACCTCGGCGCTGGACGAACTCCTTGGTGCCATCCAGCGGATCGACCAGAAAGAACCGCGACAGCCCGGTCTGATCGTGGCTCTCGGCCTGTTCCTCGGTCACCGCCGGGATCTCGGGGAAAGCCTGCGCCAAGCCATCGGCAATGATCCGGTCTGCCGCCAAATCCGCATCCGTCACCGGCGAGTTATCCGACTTTGCCCGCGCCTCGAATGCAGGATCGGCATAGACCGCCATAACCGCCTTGCCCGCCTCCAAGGCGAGCCCGCGCAAGACATCATCCAAATCGCTCACGGCTGTCCTCAACTTGTTGTTGTGTTCTCTTCACATGCACCCGGCAGGAATTGCAAGATCAGGCAGCCAAGCGAGCCAGATCCACATTGCTCCCGCACATGATCACGCCGACCCGCTCGCCGGGCGCGGGCTGATAGGCGCCCGCGCGCAGCGCCGCCAGCGCCACCGCACCCCCGGGCTCCACCGCCAGGTTCAGCGCCTGCCAGGACCAGAGCTGGGCCTCGCGGATCGCAGCTTCCGTGACCAAAACATTCTCGGCCACGAAGGTCTGCGCGATCGAATGGGCCATCGCCCCCAATTGCCGCGCGCCCAGGCTGTCAGCGGCGATCCCTCCGACCGAGACATCGACCGGCGTCCCGGCCTTGCGGGCTGCATCGAAACAACAGGTCTCCTCCGGCTCGACCGCGACCACCTTGACCCGGCCCTGATACCAGGCGGCGAGCCCTCCGATCAGCCCGCCGCCACCAACCGCAACCAAGACTGTGTCCAGCGGCGTCTGATCCTCCAACTCGCGGCCAAGGGTCGCCTGCCCGGCCAGGGTTTCGGCTGCATCATAGGCATGGACCGTCATCGCCCCGGTCTGATCCCGATACGCCAAAGACGCGGCCAACGCCTCGGCATATTCCGCACCGCCAACGATCACATCGCCACCCAATCGCTGGATCAGAGCGATCTTCGCGGGCGAAGAGATCTCGGGCACATAGATCTGCGCTTTATGCCCCAGCGCCTGCGCCGCATAGGCCACCGCCGCGCCATGATTGCCGCCCGAGGCCGCGACCAGCCCCGCCGCTGGCACCGCACGGGTGAGAAGATTGGCAAACGCCCCCCTGGGCTTGAAGCTCCCCGCATGTTGCAGGCATTCCAGCTTCAGCACCATCCCCTCGGTCTCGATCACCGGGGTGCGGCGAATATGGGGGGCGATCCGCTCGTGGATCCGCGTAATCTCGGCGCGTGTGAGGTCCATGCCTGCTCCTGTCGTCGTGTTCGCGTCTTCTTGCCCGGGCGGGCGGGCTTCTGTAAAGGGACGGATCGTTGCCCGAAGGAGGCCCGAATGCCCGTCTTTCTCCACCATGACGCCCCGGATTTCGAGGAGCGGTTTCGCGACCTCCTCGCCGCCAAGCGTGAGGTCAGCGAAGACGTGGATGCAGCCGTGGCCCAAATCATCGCGGATGTCCGCGCCCGGGGCATCGAGGCGGTGATTGAGCTCACGCGCAAATACGACCGCTGGGAGATGACCGAGGCATCCACCAGCTTTAGCCCGGCCGAGATCGACGCGGCGATTGCCAGCGTCGATCCCAAGGAGCGCGCCGCGCTGGAATTGGCCGCCGAGCGGATCCGCGCCTATCACCAACGCCAGCTCCCCCAGGATGCGATGTGGGAGGATGAGGCGGGGGTCACGCTCGGTTGGCGTTGGAGCGCGGTGGATGCCGCAGGGCTCTATGTGCCGGGCGGGCTCGCAAGCTACCCCTCTTCGGTCCTGATGAACGCGATTCCAGCCGCGGTTGCGGGGGTGCGCGATCTGGCGATGACCGTGCCGACACCGGATGGCGAGGTGAACCCATTGGTGCTGCTCGCCGCCCGTCTCGCGGGGATCGAGACGATCTATCGCGCGGGCGGTGCCCAGGCGGTCGCAGCGCTCGCCTATGGCGCGGGCCCGATCCGACCGGTGGACAAGATCACCGGCCCAGGAAATGCCTGGGTCGCGGCTGCAAAACGCCGGGTTTTTGGCCAAGTGGGGATCGATATGATCGCCGGGCCGTCCGAGATCCTGGTGATCGCCGATGCCAGTCAAAACCCCGATTGGATCGCTACCGACCTGATGAGCCAGGCCGAACATGACGCAAGCGCCCAGGCGATCCTGATCACCGATGACGCGGCCTTTGGCGAAGAGGTCGGGCGCGCCGTCGACCGTCTGCTGCAACGCCTGCAACGTGCCGAGATCGCCGGAACCAGTTGGCGCCAGCATGGCGCCATCGTGATCGCCCAGGATCTAACCCAAGGTGCCGCGCTTTCGGACCGGATCGCGCCCGAGCATCTCGAGCTCTGTGTTGCCGATCCGCAGGCGTTGAGCGCTCAAATCCGCCATGCAGGCGCGATTTTCCTGGGCGCCCATACGCCCGAGGCGATTGGCGACTATGTCGGTGGGCCGAACCATGTGCTGCCCACCGCCCGCTCGGCGCGGTTCTCCTCGGGCCTCTCGGTGCTCGACTTTATGAAACGCACCACCCTGGCCCAATTGACGCCCCAGGGCCTGGCCGCCATTGGGCCCGCAGCCGAAACGCTCGCCCAATCCGAAAGTCTCGAGGCCCATGGCCTCAGTGTCCGCGCGAGGCTCGACGCATTATGACAGATTTTGCCCCCACCGACCGGATCAGCCGGGTTCAGCTGGTCGAAGACCGCCCCCGCGCCCGCACGCCGGAAATCCAGCAAGAGCTGGATATCGCGATCTTTGATCTGACCGAGGACAACCAATTCGCGATCGCCGGCTATGAGGGCAGCGGGCCCTATCATGTGGGGATCGGAATGGCCGAGCGGTTGCTACAAATCTCGGTCGCCAGAGAGACGGGTGAGCAAGTCGCCGATCTCCACCTCTCGCTCTCGCCGCTCCGGGCGACGATCAAAGACTATTTTCAGATCTGCGAGAGCTATTTCGACGCGGTCAAACGCCTGCCACCCTCGAAGATCGAGGCGATCGATATGGGCCGCCGCGGGATCCATGATGAAGGCGCGCGGATCCTGACCGAACGCCTCGAGGGCAAGTTCGTGACCGATCACGACACCGCCAGACGCCTCTTCACCGTCATCTGCGCCCTGCAGTTCCGCGGTTGAGGCAGAGATGGCCGATCTCCCAGGTTCGGTCCTCTTCTGTTGCGATCACAACGCCGTCCGCTCCCCGATGGCCGAGGGCGCGATGAAGAAGCTCCATGGCAATCGGGTCTTCGTGCAATCCTGCGGTGTCTTCTCGGAGATGGAAATCGACGGGTTCATGGTGGCCGTTGCCGAGGAAGAAGGCATCGACATCCGCAGGCACCGCGGCAAGAGCTTTGACGAAATGGAGGCCTGGGGCGACGATATCGAGGCCTTCGACCTGATCATCGCACTCTCGCCCGCGGCGCAAAGACGGGCGTTGGAATACACACGCTTTGCCTCCCTGGATGTCGAGTATTGGCCCACCCTCGACCCGACAGCCCTGGGCGAGAGCCGGGATCAGAGGCTGGATGCCTACCGCCAGACCCGGGACCAGATTCTCTCTCAAATCGCCGAGCGCTTCGGCTAGACCGGCAAAGCCCAACCTCCTCGCAAGCGGCCCAAACCGCTAACGCGGCACATCAGGCGAAACGCCTGATGCCTGCGAGCAAGCTCGCAGCGGGCCGCCCGGCGCCGAGCTCCAAAACCTGCGCCTGTAGCGTGCCGCAGGCACGCTTTCGTGGCCGCCGGGGTCCGGGCTTGCCCGGGCCCCGGGGGGCGCATCCTGAGAGTTCTCAGAGGTTTTGCGGATTGCCCGGGAATCTCAGCCGGAGGATCTCGGCTCCTTCCGCCTGCTCTCGGGTCAAGCCTTCGGCCACAAACAGATAGGTCTTTCCATAGCGGTAGACCTTCGCGCAGCCCCGCGTGCCGCCGCCCCAATCGGTGTCCCATTCGCGGCACATATGCCCATCTGGGCGCACTTCCCAGCGCCCTTTGGCCTTCTCGATCCCTTGGGTTTCCTTATCCGTCGACAACCCGCGCAGCTCGCCTGTTTCGCTGACATAAACGACCCAGACACGGGTCTCCCCCTCATGCATCAGGGTACTGTCGCGCAGGAAAACCTCGATCTCCTTGGCGGTCAGTGCCGGCACACCGCGATCGACCAAATCGGGTGCCTCCGGCGCCGTGTCCTCAAAGCCCAGACTGTCCGCTGTATGCGGATCACGGCACCCGGCCAGGGCACCCACCAGGGCCAATGCCCAAAACAGCTGGCAGATACGCATCAGACCTCCCCTTGCTTAGATCGACCCACCGTAACCAAAACCGCCAAACAGTTCTAGGGAAAGACCTTCAGCCTTGCCACCCGGCCCGCTTGACTTCCCCGGCCCGATCCGTCATATGGCGCGCCTGCCATCCGTTAGGCTGGCTATATCGGCGTTCGTGGCCCGGGCAACCGGGGCCCTGTCGCCCTTCGGATGCGCCGGGGGGAGAGGAGATCGCCCGAATTTTGATCGAAGGAACCAACCGCGATGACCAAGCGGACTGCATCGAAGTACAAACTCGACCGCCGGATGGGCGAGAACATCTGGGGCCGCCCGAAATCCCCAGTCAACCGCCGCGAGTATGGCCCAGGCCAGCACGGCCAGCGCCGCAAAGGAAAAATGTCGGATTTCGGCCTGCAGCTGCGCGCCAAGCAAAAGCTCAAAGGCCATTATGGCGATCTGACCGAGAAACAGTTCCGCCGCATTTACTCGGATGCCGAACGGATGCGCGGCGACACGGGTGAAGCGCTTGTCGGCCTCTTGGAGCGCCGCCTCGACGCCGTCGTCTACCGCGCGAAATTCGTGCCCACGATGTTTGCCGCCCGGCAGTTCGTGAACCACGGCCATGTCAAAGTGAACGGCAAAAAGGTCAATATCCCCTCCTACCGGGTCAATGAAGGCGATCTGATCGAGGTCTCGGAGAAGGGCAAGAACATGGCCCTGGTGCTCGAAGCCGTGCAATCGCCCGAGCGCGATGTCCCGGATTATATCGAGGCCGACCACTCCAAGTTCACGGCCACCTATATGCGGGTCCCAACGCTGAGCGACATTCCCTACGCTGTGATGATGGAGCCGAACTTGGTCGTCGAATACTACGCTAAGAACTAAGACCACTCTCCGATCTCTTGCAAAAAGGGCCAGCAATGCGCTGGCCCTTTGTGTTTTTTCCGCACAACACCTATGGTTGTAAGCTGCGAGGAATTGGAGATTTAAACCATGTGCTTCTCAGCCACCGCAAGTTTCACCGCTGCCGCCATTCTCGGCGCCACCGGCAGCTTTACATTGTCCAAAGCGATTTCCAGAAAACGACCGATTGGCGAGGTGATGCTGGCCGCCTTTCCCATAGCATTCGCCATCCAACAAGCGGGCGAAGGGATGGTCTGGCTCGGCATTTACGGCACCCTGCCCGCTGTGCTGGAGCCCATAGCCATGGGCCTCTTCATCTTCGCAGCCTATGTCTTCTGGCCGATCATGGGGCCCATCACCGGCTATATGCTCGAGCCTGATGGCCCGCGCAAAAAACTCTTCGCCGTCCTGATCGCGGGTGGCTCTGTGATCGCGGGCTATCTCGCCTTCGCTGCGCTTTCCAAGCCACAGACACCGCTCGCTGTTGAACAATGGGGCGGGCATATCTGGTACATGCACGACTTCACGTATATTCCCTATATCGAGACGCTCTATTTCTTGACCGCGTGCACGGCGCTGCTGCTCTCGAGCAACCGGGTGGCCTTCTGGTTCGCCTGTGTGCTGACCGGCGCATTTGCGATCACGATGTGGGGCTACAATATCAATGTCGTGCCATCGGTCTGGTGTTTCTACGCAGCCGGCGCAAGCCTGGTAATCGTTGTAGGCCTTCTCGACCGGGAGCGTATGCCCGCGGAGTCGTAACCCATGTCCACCATCCCGATCGATCAGGCGAACCAGCTGCCGCGCTGGCGTCGGCCTGAGACGATGCTGCTGCTCATGTCAGGCGGCGTCTGGTTCGGGCTCTCGCTCTGGATGGTGCTGATCAACAATTTCGCCGTCGAGGTGGCGAATTTCGACGGCGCGGCGACAGGCTGGCGCGAGACCGTGCGCGAGATCCCGGGCTTCCTGGCGTTCCTTGTGGTCTTTCTGATCCGCTTTATCCGCGAACAGACGCTCGCGATTATATCGATCTTCCTGCTCGGCGCGGCCACCATGGTCACCTCGCAATTCCCGTCTTTTTGGGGGATCCTGTTCACAACCTATGTGGGATCGATCGGGTTCCATTATTTCGAGACGGTGAACCAATCGCTGCAATTGCAGTGGCTCGACAAAAAGACCGCGCCCCAGAAACTCGGCTGGATCGTGGCGGCGAGCTCAACCGGCTCGCTGATCGCCTATACCGCCGTGCTTGCGGCGCGTGAGATCCTCGATGCCGATTTCAACGCCATGTATGTGGCAGGCGGCGGGTTGGTCGCGATGCTCGCGATCTACACCTGGATCGTCTTCCCGCATTTCGAGGGCCACACCGTCCAGCGCAAGGAGATCGTGCTGCGCTGGCGCTACTGGCTCTACTATGCGCTGGTCTTCATGGGAGGAGCACGGCGGCAGATCTTCATTGTCTTCGCGCCCTTCATGATGGTCGAGAAATTCGGGATGCAGGTCGAGGGGCTCGCCGCGATCTTCATCATCAACTACATCGCCAATATTCTGATCGCACCGCTGATCGGCCGGTTGATCCAGAACTATGGCGAACGGCTTGCGTTGATCATCGAGTATATCGGCCTCTTCGGGGTCTTCTCGCTCTATGCCGGGGTCTATCTCTTCGACTGGCCGTGGGAGGTGGCGGCCACCCTCTATGTGCTCGATCACCTGTTCTTCGCCATCGCCTTTGCGCAGAAGACCTATTTTCAGAAAATCGCAGATCCGGCGGATCAAGCGCCCACGGCGGCGGTTGCCTTCACGATCAACCATATCGCCGCTGTCTTTCTGCCGGCAGCCTTGGGCTATCTCTGGCTGGTCGAGCCGATGGCCGTGTTCCTGCTCGCGGTCGCCATGTCGCTGGTCTCGCTCTTCCTGGCTCTTCTTGTGCCGCGCCATCCCAGCGAGGGCAATGAGACGACGCTGACCCGCCATCCCCTACCGGCTGAGTAAATGAGCACCGAGAAGCCGGCCGAACGCACCATCGACGCCCGATTCACGCGCGGCTCGACCATGCGCCATGTGGTGGTGATGACCTCCACCGCGACCGTCGGGCTGATGTCGCTCTTCATCGTCGATCTCGCGAACCTGTTCTACATCTCGCTTCTGGGTGAGACCGAGATGGCGGCGGCCATCGGCTATGCGGGCACGATCCAGTTCTTCATGATCTCGGTCTCGATCGGGCTCGCCATTGCCGCCACCGCCACGGTCAGCAAGGCGGTCGGGCGTGGCAACCGCGCGGAGGCGAGGCATCTCGCAGGCTCCGCTATCACCCTGCTTGTCCTCGCGCTCAGCGCCTGCGCGCTCGGCACCTGGATCTTCCGCTACGAAGTCTTGCGGCTGCTCGGCGCCGATGGCGCGGCTTTGGAGATCGCGGCCAATTTCCTGGCAATCGTGCTGCCCTCGGTCCCGCTCCTCGGCATCGGCATGGTCTCCAGCGGCCTGCTCCGCTCGGTCGGTGATGCCAAACGCGCGATGTTCGTGACCCTTTTTGGCGGCATCTTTGGCGCCGTGCTAGACCCGGTTTTCATCTTCGATTGGGGGTTTGGGCTGGGGGTCGAGGGCGCTGCAATCGTCTCTTCCCTCTCCCGCGTCTTCGTGGCGGGCATGGGGCTTTGGTTCGCGCTCAAGGTGCATGACATCATCGGCAGGCCAACCCTCTCGGGCCTGCTCGAGGATGCGCGCGCGCTCCTCGCCATTGCTGTGCCTGCTGTGGCAACCCAGCTCTCGACCCCGTTTGGCAATGCCTATCTGATCAGCGTCGTCTCGGATTTCGGCGACGCCGCGGTCGCGGGCTGGGCCGTTGTCGGGCGCATCACGGCGCTGGGTTTTGCCGGTCTCTTCGCGCTTTCTGGCGCGGTTGGCCCGATCTTTGGCCAGAACCTCGGTGCCGGAAAAGTCGACCGCATCCTCTCGACCTATCGCGATGCGCTGATCTTCATCGCCTGCTATGTGCTGGTGATCTGGCTTGCGATGTTCCTGCTGACCGATCTGATCGCCCAGGGTTTCGGCCTGACCGGCGCAGGTGTCGAGGTGTTGGAGGCCTATACGCTCTTCGGCGCGGCCTCCTATCTCTTCACCGGGGCGCTGTTCGTGTCGAATTCCGCTTTCAACAATCTCGGCCACCCAACCTGGTCGACCATGTTCAATTGGAGCCGGGACGCGATCACCATTCCGGCCCTTGCGTTTTTGATCGGCGGCAGCCTTGGCGCGACCGGCGCGGTGACGATCCAGGCCCTCTCCGGCGCCCTCGTCGGCACGCTCGCAATCCTCTGGACCAGGCGGTTTTTGCGCCATATGCGGGCCGAGGATCGGGCCAAGGCCGATGCCGCCATCCCGGGCCCTGTCGCCGCCCCTTACTCCTCGGGACGGACCATGGCCATCACGATTGGCGATACCGATGACGAGAGGCTGGAACCCGAGCGCGATAATCGCTAAATGCGGGCGCGGAATCACGAACTGGGATGCAGAGAGAATGGCAAAGATCACCTTTATCGAGCATAACGGCACCAAACACGAAGTCGATGTCGCCGAAGGGCTGACCGTGATGGAAGGGGCCGTGTCCAACAACATCCCAGGCATTGATGCCGATTGCGGCGGCGCCTGTGCCTGCTCGACTTGTCATGTCTATGTCGATGCGGCCTGGGTCGATAAGCTGCCCGAGAAGGATGATATGGAAATCGACATGCTCGATTTCGCCTATGAGCCCGACGAGGAACGCTCGCGCCTCACGTGCCAGATCAAAGTCAGTGCCGAGATGGATGGTCTGGTCGTGCAGATGCCGGAAAAGCAGATCTAAGCCGCGCTCAGCCCGCCTCTTTCGAGCTTGCCTCGATCGGACGCTCTGCGATGGTTTTCGGCTCGTCCGAGAGCACGGCATAGACTTGGTGCACCGCGAGTGGCTTTGACAGGAACTTCGCGACCCCGGCCGCCTCATAGCGCGCGCGCATCAGATCCGTCTCATTGGCCAAGACCGCGATGATCGAGGCAGGCTCCGCAGCGCCGCCCGGACGGGCGATCTGATCCAACAGCTCCGCGCGCTCACGCGGCAGGGCGAGCAACACGATATCCGGCGAGAGCCCCGCGACCAGCCCCGGCACTTCCGCGAAATCCGAGACCACGGTGACCTCCGCCCCGGTTGCATCCAAAAGCGCGGCCAAGAGCATCTGGTTGCTCGCCTCCGCCTCGGCTAACAGGATCTTGCGGCCATGCAGGCGCGGCGCGCTCGGCACCGCTTGGCGACGGCGCGGCCCTTGGTTCATCACTTGGTTCAAGGCAACCGGCAGCGGCTTGGGCTGGATGTTATGCGCGATGACCAGATCATAGATCCCCGCCTCATCCGGCCCGGTCTTGGCGTTCGAGACAAAGAGCGTCTTCGCGCAAGCCGGTTGATCGCGCAGCTCCCGCGCCCAGTCATGGGTGACTTGCGTGCCCGAACAATCGCAAGCGACCACAAAATCCAGCGGATGTCCTGCCGCCTCCGCCGCCTCGGCACAGGCAACCGCCTCGCGCTGGGTCGCCGCGCCATGGACCTCAAGCCCCATCTCCTCAAGCGAGGCGACAAAGGTCTCGGTGCGGTCATGCGGGTTGTCGAGCACCAGGATCGAGCGTCCAGCCATCCGATCGCGCCACAGATCGCCCAAGCTCGGCGTATTGCGCTCAACCCCGACCGGCAGGTTGACCTGGATGCGATACCCGCCCCCCGCCATCTCATCGAGGCGCATGGACCCGTCCATCTGGTCGGCCAGATCGCGGCAGATCATCAGACCCAGGCCCGAGCTGTCCTGCAGATCCTCGCCCGGCATGTAATGCTCGGACAGCGGGTGATGCGCCAGGAACCGCGCCAAGGGCGCCATCCCCTGACCCCGCTCAAAGAGGTCGATATTCAGCTTGATCCCCTCATGATCCTGCCCGCCATGCCAGAGGCAGATATGCAGCATCCCGGTCTCGTTGAACTTGATCGCATTGGCGAACAGATTGACGATCACCTGACGGATCCGGGGCACATCGCCGATCACGCGTGAGGGCAGGCGATAATCCACATGGGCAAACAGCACCACACTGCGATGCTCCGCCTCTGGGATCGTCAAATCGACCAAATCGCCGAAAAGCTGCGAGATGTCGAACGCCTTGCGCTCGATCCCCAGACCGCCGATCTCGATGCGAGAGATATCCAGGATCTCGTTCAAAACCCCCAACAGCGTATCGCCCGAGCGGGTGATCTGCCCCGCCAATTGCTGCTGGCGCTGATCCAGGCCCGTCTGTGACAGCAGGCTCGCACAGCCCATCACACCGTTCAGCGGTGTCCGGATCTCGTGGCTCATCCGCGCGAGAAACGCAGTTTTGTTGAGCGAGGCCCGCTCCGCCGCCGCCCGTCGCTGCTCCAGCGCCTGCCGGTCCCGATAGGCGCGCATCTGAAAATCGCCGGCTTTCTGGAAGGCTCGGAAGATAAAGATCGCAAAGAACAGCGACATCGCCAAAGCCAGCGTGTTGTAGCCGGACCCATCCTCGTCCGCGCCCACCCAATCGACCAGATTGGCAACCGCGACCATGCCAAGGATCGCCGGGCCATAAGTGGTCGCCATCAAGATCCGATCGGGCACGAGACAGAGGATCGAGGCAAAGATCCCGCCCGCGACCCAGATCCCCGCCGCCAACGCCATCAAGGGCGAGCCTTGCGAGACCAGAAACACCGACAGCGTCATATAAGTCGTCGCCAAGACAAAGTTGAGGCCAACAATCGTCAAGTGGTCGACCCTCGTCATCTGCCCGCGACGGCTCAGGATCCTGCGCGACCGGCTGGTCCAAAGATACTCGGCGATCGAGACCAACGCGCCCCAGACAAGCCCCATCATGAAGAGATCGGCGAACATCATGACCGCGGTGATCGCAGTCGACATGGCCAGGCGCAGCGCCATATAGGCGAGCGACTGCTCTACAAAGGCGTCGACATGATCTGCCGTCGCCTTATCGACCGGCTGGCCAAGTTTATCCAGGAACGACATCTTACTCAAAGCAAGCTCAGTCCTGCGATTGTGTCCACACACTCAGGCCCGCTCCAGAACGCGCCCATAGTCAATTCTACTGGCAGATCAGCAATTGACCAACCTCTGATTCGGGATCAGGCGCATCGAATCGACGCAATTCAGAGCCAATCTCGCAGGATCGGGATCAGCGGCAGGTCCGCGGGCGGCATTGGATAGGTTCTCAGATCCCGCGCCGCGACCCAGGCCAGGCGCTGATCCTCGCGCGATTGCACGATCCCTTCCCATTTGCGGCACACATAGAGCGGCATGAGAAGGTGGAAATCCTCGTAACTATGGCTGGCAAAAGTCAGGGGCGCGAGACAACTCTCCCAGGTCGAGATCCCAAGCTCTTCTTCCAACTCCCGGATCAGGCAGACCTCGGGCGTCTCTCCGGGCTCGACCTTGCCGCCGGGAAACTCCCACAAACCCGCCATGGACTTGCCCTCGGGCCGCTGGGCGATCAGGACCCGCCCATCCGGGTCGATCAAGGCAGCCGCCGCGACCAGAACCAGTTTCACGAGCGATAATCCGCGTTGATCTCGATATAGCGCTTGGTCAGATCACAGGTCCAAACCGTCGCTTCGCCGGTGCCCACACCAACATCGACCGTGATCTCCAGGTCTTCGCCCCGCATATAGGCCGCGCCATCCTCTTCGCGATAGCTCGCGGCGACCCAGCCTTTCTCGGCCACCAGGATCTCGCCAAATCGGATCGAGAGTTGGTCACGATCCGCCGCCTCGCCGGATTTGCCAACCGCCATGACGATCCGGCCCCAATTCGGGTCCTCACCTGCCACCGCCGTCTTGACCAGCGGCGAATTGGCGATCGCCAGGCCAATCCGGCGCGCCGCTAGATCGCTCTCGGCGCCGGTGACGGTGATCTCGACCTGCTTCGTCGCGCCCTCACCATCGCGCACGACCTGCAAGGCGAGATCCTGCATCACATAGCGCAATCCACCCTCAAACGCCGCCAGCCGCGGGTCATCCACCTCCAAGATCGGCTCCATCTCCGCCCGCCCGGTCGCACCAACCAAAAGCGTGTCCGAGGTCGACGTGTCGCTATCCACGGTGATCGCATTAAAGGTCAGATCCGTCAGCCGCGCCACCGCCGCCTGCAACAAAGGCTGGGCAATCGCACAATCGGTGAAGATAAACACCAGCATCGTCGCCATATCCGGCGCGATCATGCCCGAGCCCTTGGCAAAGCCCGAGATCGTGACATCGCCATCCAACTGCACCATGGCCGAGGCGCCCTTGGCGAAGGTATCCGTCGTCATGATCGCCCGGGCCGCCGCCGGGAAGGCCTCCTCGCTCAGGGCCTCGGTCAAATCCGCCAGCTTCGCTGTGATCCGGTTATGGGGCAGCGGCTCACCGATCACGCCGGTCGAGGCCATGAACATCCGCCCGCTCTCGATCCCCAGCGCCTCGCCCGCCGCCGTCATCACCGCCTCGACCGAGGCCATGCCATTGGCCCCGGTGAACGCGTTCGCATTGCCTGCATTCACGACGATCCCGATGCGCCCGCTGGGTGCATCCGCCAGGGCGCGCAATCGCTCCTCACACCAAAGCACAGGCGCTGCCCGGGTGGCGGATCGGGTGAACGTCCCCGCCATCACCGAGCCTTCGGCCAGTTCCGCCAGCATCACATCATCGCGGTCGCGGTATTTGACGCCGGCATGCCCTGCCGCCAGGCGCAGTCCGGGCACAGCAGGCATCTCGGGAAACGCGTCCGGCGCCAGCGGAGACACCGCCCCACCCAACGCCGCTTCGATCTCGGCAATCTCGGCGCTGAGATCCGCCAGCGCTGCCCGGCGCTCGGCCAAGCGCGCCTCCAGTGCCGCGCGATCCGTCTCCCCCATGACCGCGGCTTACTCGAGCAAAAGCTGGTCTTCCCGGATCGCGTCCGGCGGGACCGATGGGTCTGCGGGGACGATCTCGGCTCCCGCCACGACACCCTCAACCACTTCGGCCTGGGCGGCTGTGGTCAGCTCTTGGATGATCTCACCGCCGACCTGCTCCAGGGGCGGGGCCTCGCGAGGGCGCCGATCCTCCATCTTGATCAGGTGATAGCCAAACGGGCTCTCCACCGGGCCGCTGACCTCGCCGGGCTGCAATTCAAAGGCCGCATCGGCAAAGGCGGGCACCATGTCGGAATGGATGAACCAGCCCAGATCCCCGCCGCGCTGCGCCGTGCCATCAGTCCCATGCTCGGCAGCGAGCACTGCGAAATCCGCACCGCCATCCAGCTCGGCCTTCAGCGCCTCGGCCTGCTCTAAAGTCTCGACCAGGATATGACCGGCGCGGACCTCCTCGGGCTGCTCGACATTCACATAACGCGCTTCGTATTCCGCCTGGACTTTGGTTTCATCGACCCGTTGCGAGATCTGGTCGCGCAGATAGGCATCGGCTAGGATCGCCATGGTCTGGGTCTCGATCGCCAATCTGATGTCCTCGCGCTCCGCCAAGCCCGCGGCCCGGCCCGCCTCGGCCAACAGGATCTGGGTCGTCAACTGCTCGCTCAGCGCCTGCATCAAAACCTCGCCCGGCAGGGTCTGATATTGTTCCGGCACGCCCTGGCGCATGGCGATCAATTGGCCAAGCGTCACATCGATCCCGTCGACGGTGACGACGACCGTATCCGCGTCATAAGTCTCGAGGACCGCGGGCGCCTCCTCAACCGGCACGTCCGGCTCGGCCTCGGTCGTCTCGGTCGTTTGCGCCGAGAGCGGCCCGGCAAAGGCAGCCAAGGCAAGGGCAGTTAGGGCCGCGCGGGCGGTGGAACGGATCATGCGGGTCTCCTTCTGGGACGGGGCAGCGGTTTGAGGGCCACGATCACGCGCCCGAACATTGACACTGTCCTGCCCCCTCAATAGATCAAGCCCGGGCCTCGGCCCGCGCATCAGCCCGCCTGATCTATTCCGCCGCACGGTTCCGGGCAAGCGCGATCACAGGATTTTTGGCCAGGGAACGCTCTGGCCACATGACAAAGGGTCACCATGCTCGGATTAGGCACCCTCGCCAAGAAAGTCTTCGGCACCACCAATGACCGCAAGGTCAAGGCCGCCCAGCAAACCGTGCTGGCGGTCAACGCGCTGGAGCCCGAATACGAGAAGCTCTCGGACGACGAGGTGCGTGCCAAGACCGAGGAGTTCAAGACCCGCCACGCCGAGGGTGAGAGCCTCGATGACCTCTTGCCCGAAGCCTTCGCCGCCGTGCGCGAGGCGGCCAAACGCACCCTCGGCCTGCGCCCCTTCGATGTGCAGATCATCGGCGGCCTCGTGCTCCACCAGGGCTCGATCTCCGAAATGAAAACCGGCGAGGGCAAAACCCTGGTCGCCACCATGCCGGTCTATCTGAACGCGCTCACCGGCCGCGGCGTGCATGTCGTCACCGTCAACGACTACCTCGCCCGGCGCGACGCGGCCTGGATGGGCCAGGTCTATGAATTCCTGGGCATGACCGTCGGCGTCGTCGTCCCGCAACAGCCGGACGAGGAGAAACGCGCCGCCTATCAGGCGGATATCACCTATGGCACGAACAACGAATACGGCTTTGACTACCTGCGCGACAATGGCAAGCACTCGGTCGAGGATATGTACCAGCGCGGCCACCATTTCGCGATCGTTGATGAGGTCGACAGTATCCTGGTCGACGAAGCCCGGACCCCCCTGATCATCTCCGGCCCGGTCGAGGACCAATCCGAGCTCTACATCTCGATTGACGACGTAATCCCCGGCATCTCGGAGGAGCATTACGAGCTCGACGAGAAACAACGCGCCGTGACGCTCAGCGATGAGGGCAATGAATGGATCGAGGCCGAACTGCAAAAACGCGGCGTCCTGCCCGAAGACCAGTCGATGTACGACCCCGCCTCGGTCACCGTTGTGCACCATGTGAACCAGGCCCTGCGCGCCCATAAACTCTTCACCAAGGACAAGGATTACATCGTCAAAAACCGCCAAGTGGTCATCATTGACGAGTTCACCGGCCGGATGATGGAGGGGCGGCGCTTTGGCGACGGGCTCCACCAGGCGATCGAAGCGAAAGAGCGGGTGGATATCCAGCCCGAGAACGTGACCCTCGCCTCCGTCACCTTCCAAAACTACTTCCGGCTTTATGAGAAGCTCGCGGGCATGACCGGCACCGCGCTGACCGAGCAGGAGGAATTCCTCTCGATCTACGGGCTGGATGTGGTCGAAGTCCCGACGAATGTGCTGGTTGCCCGGGTTGACGAGGACGATCAGGTCTTCCGGACCTTTGGCGAGAAATACGACGCCATCGTGCGCGCCATTTGCGACGCGCATCTGCGCGAACAGCCGATCCTGGTCGGCACGACCTCGATCGAGAAATCCGAACTGCTGGCGCGCCTGCTCTCGGACAAAAAGATGCTGGCGCTTGCTGCGGGCCGGGGCCTGCGCCGCTTCGTCGCCGCCGATCTGCGCCGGGCGGAGAAGTCGGGCGAGAAAATCGATCTCGGCGGCATCAAAACCGGCTCGTCAGAGGATCTTGAACGCCAGCTGACCAACCACGCGGTGGTCGAGAAGCTGATGACCCATGTCGAAACCCTCGCCCCGAAACTCAAGGGCGAGGTCAAGGAGATGGCCGAGTATCTCCTGCTCGAAGCCCGCGCCGTCCTGCAATGCATCGCCAAGGGCGGCGTGCCGCATAACGTGCTCAACGCCCGCTTTCACGAACAAGAGGCGCAGATCGTCGCCCAGGCGGGCCATCCGGGTGCGGTCACCATCGCCACCAACATGGCCGGGCGCGGGACAGACATCAAACTCGGCGGCAATGCCGAGATGCGCATCGCGATGGAAGCCGAGGGCGACCCCGCCAAAGCCGCTGCAATCGAGGCAGAGGTCGCCGCGGCAAAGGACAAAGTCCTCGCCTCCGGCGGGCTTTGGGTGCTCGCCACCGAACGCCATGAGAGCCGACGCATCGACAACCAGCTCCGCGGCCGCTCAGGCCGCCAGGGCGACCCCGGGCGCTCGACCTTCTACCTCTCGCTGCAAGATGACCTGATGCGCATCTTCGGCTCCGAGCGCATCGACACGATGCTCCAGAAACTCGGGCTGGAGGAGGGCGAGGCCATCGTCCACTCCTGGGTCAACAAAGCCATCGAAAAGGCCCAGATGAAGGTCGAAGCCCGCAACTTCGACATCCGCAAGAACATCCTCAAATACGATGATGTGATGAACGACCAGCGCAAAACCATCTTTGGCCAGCGCTTGGAGATCATGGAGGCAGACGACCTCTCCGAGACCATCGAGGAGATGCGCCACACGGTGATCGACGATCTGGTCGCAACCCATATGCCCGAACGCGCCTATGCCGATCAGTGGGATTCCGAGGCGCTTGAGCAGGACGTGCGCAAATATCTCGGCCATGAGTTCCCAATCCAGGAATGGGCCGCCGAGGAAGGCGTCGACGACACGATCATCCGCGACCGCTTGATGGATCAGACCGAAGCGCTCCAGGCCGAGAAAGCCGAGAAAATCGGGGCGGAGAACATGCGCGGGCTAGAGAAGCAAATCCTGCTGCAGATCCTCGACCACCATTGGCGCGAGCACCTGATCCAACTCGAACATCTGCGCTCGGTGATCGGGTTCCGCGGCTATGCCCAACGCGACCCGCTGAACGAGTACAAAACCGAGGCCTTCACCCTGTTCGAAGCGCTCCTCGCCAATCTGCGCCGCGATGTCACCGGCCAAATGGGCGCAATCCGTCCGCTGACGCCCGAGCAGATCGAGGAACGCCAGCGCATGATCGCCGAGATGCAGGCGCAAATGCTGCGCCAGCAAGAAGAAGCCAAAGCCAAGGCCGAACGCATGGCCACCGCCGAAATGGCCCTGATGAGCGATGTGCCAGGCGACGCAATCGACCCCACCAACCCGGCCAGCTGGGGCAAAGTCGGCCGCAACGAACCCTGCCCCTGCGGCTCAGGCAAAAAATTCAAACACTGCCACGGTCGGGTGAGCTGAAATACATCCCAACTCTTGAGATTAAAGATTGACCATGTCCGATAGAATTGCTCGCCAGATCATCGGGACTTTTCACAAGACCGGAACACATCTTTGGAAACAAATTTGTTGGCAAGCTCACAGAGAAGGTGTTTTCCGCCTTTGGGATCTGGATAGTGGGGTCGACTACCAAAACGAAACTGCGGTCTGCACCTACTTCGCCCATTTGCTGGAGGCTAGGCTAAAAGAACACTCCGCTAGCCTCGACACGCTTGACAGGCTGTCCATCTGCATACGTGACCCCCGCGACGTCATTGTCAGCTCAGCATACTACCACTGCAAAACGAGTGAGGAATGGTGCCATGCCCCTGACAAGCGATTTGGAGGGCTCACGTATCAAGAGAAGATAAACTCTTATGAAAACCGCCAGGACCAATTCCTCTTCGAAATGGAGAACGTCGGCCACTTTACAATTTCGAGCATGACCAAGACAAAAGATCGTTTCGACGGCCAAAATTGTATCTTTTGCCGCCTTGAAGACCTTTCACATGACTACAAGCTCGAGAAGTTCCATGAAGTGTATTCATTCCTAAATTTCAATCCAGGTCAAATCGTAGATCTCTTGGCGATTTCGCTGGAGAACTCGCTGTTTGCAAAACCGGATGGAGTCAAGCAACACCATCACGCCCGTTCGATCTCAACCGCGCAGTTTCTGCGAGAGTTCGAGGATCGAACCCGGGACCGCTTCAATGAACTCTTCCCAGACAGCGTGGCAAAGCTGGGCTATCCAGAGGACGGGGTCGAGATCCAGAGCCCCGACAATCTCTGCGGTCCCAGATGCGAGGATGGAAGCTTCTCTCCACGAAGGCGCCATCGCGACACTCTGTCGAGAGAACTGGGTGCCGCATTGACGCCTGATGTTGTCAAGCCAGCGCGGAGACGGATTCGCAGATTCCTCAAGGACAGGTTCAACGCCTGAGCCCGTTTTGGGCTTGGCTCGCTCAGATCGTCTTGAGCGGGAAGAAGTTGATCCCCGTAAACTGCTCGGCAACCAAGCGCCGGGCGAGGCGGCCGGAGAAGAAGACGTCCCACGGAAAGATCGGATCGTACCAAAGATCGACGCCTTCGGCTGCGCTTTCACGGACAACGAGATTGGGCAATTCTGGCGGCGAACAGCGCCACTTCCCAGTGCGGCCGATCTTCCTCAGGGTTGATTGCTCGGGCACCAGGCAATCCTTCGCCTCCAGCACGTTCAAAATCGCATAGGGGTTGTCCCGCAAGGGCTGCTCTGGCCGATCGTGCATGTTGACATTGAAAAGCTGGTTCTCGCCGAGGTCGAACTCCTCCAGCACCCGTCGCCCACGGGCGCAGAGAACGGGTATATCGCCCATTTGAAAGAAGTCATTCTCACGAAATGCTGTGCCTGTGCTTGTGTGATACGCGTTCTCAGGGACATGCGCCGGGTCAACGGGGCGGTGAAAGGAAATCCGCTCGCTGACCTTCAGACCGACGTCATGCTCCCACTCGCTATCCGGAATGATCTGCTTCCATCCCTCCTCGGTCTTGCGAAAGCGGGCGAAGTTGAACCCGGGGTGATTGAATCGCCAATCGCTGATCCAGATGTCGGACATCTCGCCCCTCAGCCGCGGGGGAGGTGGATGGCGAACTCGGTGCCCGCGGTGGTGGTCGAGACCAGCTCAAGCCGGCCGCCATGGGCGCCGACCAGCTCGTGGGCAATGGCGAGGCCGAGGCCCGTGCCGCCTTTGCTCACCCCGCCCTTGAAGGGCTGAAACAGGTTCTCCAGCGCGCGTTTGGGCAGGCCAGGCCCGGTATCGCGGATCGAGATGATCTCACAGGTCTCGCTCTGGCCCGTTGCGACGCAGACCGAGCCTGGACGACCCGTCGCCTCGATCGCGTTGCCTGCATTGCGCATCAGGTTGGTCAGCACGCGGTGGAGATGTTCGGGATCGGCGGGCACGGTATGGCCCTCGGGCACATCGATATCCGCGCTGACCGGGCCGCCATTGCTCAGGCCCAGCCCCTCGGCCACTTCCTCGACCAGCGCGCGCAAGGCCACTTCGCGGATCTCGGGCGACTGCTCCTCGGCCTTGCCGAAATCGAGCGTGCGCTTGCACAGGTTGATCGCCCGGTCGAGCGAGCCGATCATCTTGGGCATCACCCGGCCCACCACCGGGTCCTTGCTCATCTCGAGGCGGTCAACCATCAACTGTTGGGAGCTCAACAGATTGCGCAGGTCATGGCTGATCTTCGCGACCGCCTCTCCCAGCGAGGCCAGGCGGGCGCGCTCCTTCAAGGCCCGGCGCACATCCTCTTGCATCTGGGCCAGGGCCTTCTCGGCATCGGCGATCTCGCCGGAACGCGCGCGTGGGCTGATCGTGGTCGCCGGGTCTTGCGGGTTTTCGCGAAACGCCACGATGTTCTCGGTCACATCCAGCATCGGCCGGACCACCATCCAGCGGATCAGCAGGAACACACCGCCTGCGGTGATCAGCGAGATGATCAGGCTGAGGCGAAAGATCCGCATGCCATAGTCATACATCGCGTCTCGTAACGGCCCGGGGTCGAGCGTCACCTCGATCAACTCGCCCCCGCCTTTGGGCGGAAAGCCCATGACATGGATCAGCGAGCCATCGGGGGGCATCGCCATGCGCTCGACCGCATCGCCAATCAGCTCGGGCACGGACATATCGCGCAGATCAAAGCGTCGGGAGACCATCTTCTCGGTATTGCCCGACAGGATCAACTGGCGCACCCCGTCGCGCTGCAGGACGATATTGACCACTTCGGCATTGTTCAGAAGCTCGGCCTCCAGCTCCTCCGAGATCATGTCATCGGGCGAGGCGAGCAGCGTCAGCGAGGCGATCTGCGCGCGCGCGATCCGCTCCTCCAGATAGGCTTTGCGGAACTGCGCGACCGAGGGGACGAAAATCGCCACCTCGACCACCATGACAACCAGCACGGTGAGGATCAGAAGCCTGCCCGATATCCCTTTGAAAAAGCGCATTCCACACAACCGTTCTTCGTCGTGGGAGATCTAAGGGCTCTAGCCAAAACGGGCAAGGAACCGGACAACACGTTTTACCGTGTCGCTCTCGAACAGGCGTTTGCCGAAATAGGCCCCCGCGACGCGTTTATTGACCTCGCCCAGGGTCGGATAGGCCGCGACCATGCCCGCCATGTCCTTGACCTTGAGGCCCTTGGACATGGCCAGGGCCCAGAGCCCGATCAACTCGCCCGCCGAGGCGCCGACGATCGAGACGCCGTGGATCTTGCCCTGGGTGCAGAAGACGCCCTTGATCATGCCTTCGGTGCGCAGATCCGCCCGCGCCCGGTCATTCTCACCATAGCTGAAGCGGTGGACTTCGAGCTTTTTGCCGATGGTCTCTTGGGCTTCCGCCTCGGTCATGCCGATATGGGCGACCTCGGGGTCGGTATAGGTGACCCAGGGGATATGGTGGGTCTGGTTGGTGACCGGCAAGCGGAACAGCGCGTTTCGCACCACAAGCCCCGCATGATAATTGGCGACATGGGTGAATTGCAGGCCGCCCGCGACATCGCCGATCGCATAGACCCGCTTGTTGGTGGTCGAGCGCAGGCCCTTGTTCACGGTGACACCCTTGCGGTCATGGGCGATCCCGCCCTTGTCCAGCTCCAGCTTATCCAGATTGGGGGCGCGGCCTGCGGCCACCAAAAGATGGCTGCCCGTCACCGTCTCCCCACCTTTCAGATGCACGGTGATTTTGCCAGCCGTGCCTTCGATCTTCTCGGCCGCCACCCATTCGCGGAGATCGATCCCTTCGGCGCGCAGCGCGGTCAGCGCAATCTCAGCGATCTCTGGGTCGTCTTTGCCGAGCGCCTTGAAGGCTTCCAGCACGATGACCTTGGAGCCAAGCCGGCGATGCGCCTGCGCCATCTCCAGCCCAATCGGCCCACCGCCGATGACGATCAGGGTGCCGGGCAGCTCCCGGTTCTCCCACAAGCTCTCATTGGTCAGGTAAGGCACAGTCTCGAGGCCCGGGATCGGCGGCACGGCGGGAGAGGACCCTGTCGCCACAACGAACCGGCGCGCGCGAATTGTCTTGCCACCGGCCTCGACCGTGTTTGGATCGACGAACCGACCATAGTCTTGGATCACCGTGCAGCCGAGCTCTTCGAAGCGCTCGACCGAGTCATGCGGCGCGATCCCGGCGATCACCTCCTCGACATGGCCCATGGCGCGGGCGTAATCGACCTCGGGCTCATGTTCGGCGATCCCGAAGGCTGCCGAGTGGCGATGGGCATGGGCCTTTTTCGCCGCGGCGATCAGCGCCTTGGAGGGCACACAGCCATAGTTCAGGCAATCGCCGCCCATCTTGTGGCCTTCGATCAGCACGACCGAGGCGCCCATTTGCACCGCACCTGCCGCCACCGATAGGCCGCCAGAACCCGCCCCGATGATGCAAAGATCGGGGGTCAGAACATCTGCCATCTCAGATTTCCCTCTCAGGTCTTCTTGGTCACGCCAAGTTTCTTCAGGATCAAAGGCAGCGCCGACAACAGCGCCAAGCCAAGCAGCGGGCCCAGCACATGAGGCTCGAAGATCACGCCCAGATCTGGCGCCTCCCCGCGGGAGAGCTGCTCCCCCAGCCCCGATCCGATCGAGATAAAGACGATTGTGCCCGGAATGATCCCAACCAGGGTGGTCCAGACGAAGTTGAACAGGCTCACCCCCAAAAAGGCGGGCACCAAATTGGCGATGAAGAAGGGCACGGCAGGGACCAATCGCATGATCAACATAAAGCTGATCTCGCCTTCCTTGAACCGCGCCTCCAGCTGGCTGACCCAACCGCCTGCTTTCGAGCGCAAAAGCGCGCCAAACGAGGTCCTGGCGGCCAGGAACAAGCCCGTCGCGCCCAGCGTTGCCGAGAGAACGACGATCACGCTGCCCAGAACCATGCCGAACAGGAAGCCGCCCAAAAGCGTCAGCCAGATCGCGCCCGGGATCGAGAAGACAACCGCCAGAATATAGGCCCCGGAAAAGGCGAGAATGGTCAGAAGGAAGTTCTGGTCGCGCCAATCGGTCAGCGCCTGGTAGTTCTGCTCAAGCGCCGTGAAGCTGAGGTAATCCTTGAGAAAAACAAACCCCGCCACAGCGCCAATCGCGATCACTGCGATCGGCAGATACTTCTTCCAGCCTTGCGTTTTCGAAGGGTGCGAGACCATGCTATCCGACATTGCAAATCCCCGTTGCTGTGCATCGTAGCCGCAATATCGGATGGAAATGTGAGGGAAAAACCACCT
>JBCDAS010000005.1:0-40982 GCA_039185235.1 Pseudomonadota bacterium | reverse complement strand
GTTGAACCGACCCACTCGACCGTGGTGCCCGCATCAACTGGGGTCGCCGACAGGCTGTCCGCGGAAACCATGACCTGTCCTTCGGCGACCGAGACGGCAATGCCATCCTCGCCCAGTCCAACACTGAATGCGGTTCCGGTGACAGAGGTTGTCAGATCGCCAGCCCGCACCTCGACCTCAAGCTCTCTCGTCGGGTCGACCGTGACAAAAGTCTCTCCGCGCAGAAGCGTGATCGTCACTTTACCATCCTGGCTGTCATGGCTGACCGCCGTTTTGGCATCGAGGTCGAGGACCACCCCCTTCGCAATCGAAACACCCCTCAGAATCTCGGTTCCAGAGGAGTGATCCGAACTGATCGCGATCTCGATCTCGCTTTGGAAATAGACGCCCATCACCAGAAGCAAGATCGCGATCAGGCCCGACGCAGAGCCGAGGCGTCGTTTGGATTGCTGAGCCTCGGGTGTGGCGGACCAGGCCCGTGCGACCCGATCAGCGACGCGCCGGCGCTCTGGATCATCCCCGGCCCATGCGGACAGTTTTGCACGCTTGCCAGTGAACGAGACCGCCTCGTCCTCAAGCCAAATCATCGAGGCTTCGACTTCAAGCTGCTGTTCGTGATTGCCCTGGGTCATCGTCTCGATCTTCAGCTGGCCGTTGTTCCTACCCTATCGTCACTTGGATTGGCCGAAAAGCGCCGGGCTTATGAACAATCCTCTAGGGCACGTGCGATCGCGGCCATGGCCATTGCCGCCAACTGATGCGCCCTCTGAGCGGAGACATCCAGGGATGTGCCGATGGTCTCAAAGCTTGCCCCGTCATAGCGGCGCATCAAGTAGGCCCTGCGCGTTCGCTCGGGCACAGAGGCCAGTGCCGCGGCCGCCCGCGCCGCATCTTGTCTGGCAATCAGGATCCGCTCGCTATCTGCGACCGTTTGCGCCTGCGGCCCAAAGCGCTCCAGCAGCAGTCGTTGCCGCTTGACCTGTCTCGTGAGATCAATCGAAAGCCCCCGCGCGATCCGATAGAGCAGACCCAGATGCGTGTCCGGCTTTTCGGGAGCATCCGCAATTTTGCAAGCCCAGCGAAGAAACGCCTCCTGCGTGACGTCCTGCGCGGCATCTGGACAGCGGACAATGCCGAATGACACCCGCGCCACTTTCGGGCGATGCTCGCGGTAAACGCGCTCCCAGATTTTGTATGACTCATCCATCGCAAGCTCTGATCCAACATCGATTGGCTTTCGGCTCGCGGACAGACCCACTTCGCTTCTGCAAATCTATCCTTTCGCAGCCGCGATGCAAGAACGTGATGTCTGGGTTCAAGGTCGGGCAGCAGACACGAGGCCACCGCAGATCGAGCTTGGTCAGCCCTGCGGCCGTCGAGCTGGCCAAAGGTTGGCTACGAGGGCTGCGTCGCCAGCCACCAAATGTTGCCACATGGGTCTGTGACACCTGCCATCCGGCTTCCAAACGGGCGATCATTCGGCGCCATTAATGCGCTCGCGCCCAAATCCAACGCCCGAAGGTAGGCTTTGTCCGCGTCCTCCACATAGAGGTGCATCTGAGAGACATTGGCCGCGAACTCCGCGGTGCTCTGGTTCAACATGATCAGCGAGTTGCCGATCACCAGGCGGGCATGCTGGATGGAGTTGTCCTGGTAGCGGCTCTCCTTGACCAATTTGGCCCCAAAGGCCGCCACGAGAAAGTCGATCAACCGGTCCGCATCTTCGACTGTGAAATAAGGTGTGATGGTCTGGTCGACCGCCGGGTTGTCGGCTTTGCTGCTCACCAAAAACTCCTCCCTTCAATCGTCATCACGGTGCTCGGTGGCCTAAAAACCAAGCTCGCAGTCGAGCTAGCAACAAATCACAGGCGCAGAAAAGCCTCCGGACCGCTTTCATCGCAGATGTCGCGCTGCGTTTGTAGAGCTTTGCCTTCACCCGGTAGCGGCACGTCGATGGCTTTTCCCGTATCGCAAGATCCGGCTAAAATCCTCGTAAGATGCCTCAGAAGGATCAGCCAATGGTCGACCGTGAAATCCACAACGCCAACCGCGCCCGATGGGAGGCGGCAGCACCGCGTTGGGCGGCAAACGCCGACAACCGTGGGCTCTGGCAGCGCGCGCCACGTGAACCTGAGCTCGTGCTCTGCCAGACCGAACGCGATCACTTTGGCGATCTCCAAGGCAAGCGCGTCTGCGTTTTGGGAAGTGGTGACAACCAGGTTGTCTTCGCCCTTGCGGGCCTGGGTGCCGAGGTCACTGCTGTCGACATCGCTGAAGCTCAGCTCGACATCGCTGCGGAGCGTGCCAAGACCCTAGGTCTCACAATCACATTCCACCGCGCCGATGTGACCGATCTGTCTGCGATCCCCGGGGACAGCTTTGACCATGTCTATACCGGCGGACATGTTGCCGTCTGGGTGTCCGATCTCGGCCGCCACTACGCCGAGGCCGCGCGCATTCTCAAGCCCGGCGGATCGCTGATCGTGAACGAGTACCACCCATTCCGCCGTATCTGGCGAGGGGGCGACGCCGGTCTGGTGGTCGAGATGCCTTACACTGACAGGGGTCCTTTTCGCTATCTAAGCGACGCGGATGTTCTGCGCCCATCCTCCGGCTCGCTGATCTCCTACGAGTACCATTGGACAATCGCCGACATGATCAACGCAGTGCTGCGCAGCGGGTGTCAGATCGTCGAGATCGAAGAGTATGGCAGTGAAGTCAGCGATTGGGAGGGCGCCCCAATGCATGGCCTGCCGGAGTTTCTCTTGATCATCTCCCAAAAGCACAAGCCAACCTCCCCCATGCCGGAGCGGGCGTGATCTAAGGTCACGGAGGCAACCCAGCCGCAAGGGGGCTGACGCGCGAGAGACCTTCGACTGCCCGAAGATCCAGCCCTTGCCCCCTCAGAGCGCCCGTCCGTCGTCCGTTAAATCTGAAAGACTGGACCAGAATTTCAGAAATCATTGGTGCAGTGCACGCATATCCCTCGGATCTGCCCCAGAGCCCGCGAGATCTTTGCAATTCGCCCTTGCCCTGACGCGACGTTGCACCGCAGGGTATCAAAGAGAAACGACGCGACTCGTCGCTTACGACGAAACATCGCGCAAAAAACAGGGGGCCGCATCGTGAAGCTCGATGTCGTTTATTTGATTCTGCGGCGATTAGGATTGGGTTTGGTGACCCTCCTAGTCGTCAGTCTGGTGATCTTCACCGCGGTGAACTCACTACCTGGTGACTTTGCGACCGAGATCCTCGGCCAAGGTGCGACCGAGGAGGCCGTGGCCTCAATCCGGGCCGAGCTTGGGCTCGACCAGCCCGCTTATATCCGCTTCTTCAGTTGGCTGGGCGATGCGCTGCAGGGCAATTTCGGCACATCCTTTGGCAATAACAGACCCGTGGCGGATCAGATCTTTGATCGCTTCTCAAACACTCTCTTCCTCGCGCTGGTCGCCGCCGCAATCGCGGTGCCGCTGTCGCTGGCGATTGGTATCCTGGCCGCCCTCTTTCGCAACTCGATCTTTGACCGGGCAGCCAATGTTGCCACGCTGACATCGATCTCGAGCCCTGAGTTCTTCGTGGCTTATGTCCTCATGCTGTTCCTCGCCGTGATGAACCCGATCTTCCCGGCAGGCTCATTTGTCAGGGATGATATGCCGCTGGATGAGCGGATCTACGTGACCATGCTGCCGGCCTTGACGCTGACCTTGGTGATCACGGCGCATATGATGCGCATGACCCGTGCTGCGATCATCAACTTGCTCGCCTCGCCTTATATCGAGATGGCCAAGCTCAAAGGTGTGAGCCCGATGCGCACGATCGTGGTCCACGCCCTGCCGAACGCGCTGGCCCCGATTATCAATGTGATCGCTCTGAACCTCGCCTATCTGATCACCGGCGTGGTCGTGGTCGAGGTGGTCTTCGTCTATCCCGGCGTCGGCCAGCTCTTTGTCGACAGTGTGAAGATCCGGGATATCCCGGTGGTGCAGGCTTGCTGCCTGATCTTCGCGGCGGCGTATATCCTGCTGAACCTGACGGCGGATGTGCTGTCGATCCTCACCAACCCGCGCCTGCGGCATCCGAAGTAAGGGGATAGGACCATGGCAACAACCGATAACATGTCCATGCCACCCCAGAGCGCCGTTTCAAGCGGCGCTGCGGGGAGCGTGATCTCCTTCGTCGTGATCTGCCTTGGCGGGCTGGTCGCCTTCTTCGCCTTCGTCGCCGCCGTTTATGCCGGGCATATGGTGATTGGCGCGATCAAGGGCGTTGGCCTGCCGACCTGGGTCGTCTTCATCCTGTATTGCGCCTTGGTCATTGCAGCTTCGGGTTTGGCAGCCTTCGTCTTCCGGCTTCTGCTCCAGAAATTCACGGTCGAGGCGGTGGCAAAACCGATGCGCCAGGCGCCACTGACCGCGTGCTTTGGCTTGCTGGTGATCCTGCTTTATGTCTTCGCGGCGGTTTTTGCCGATGTGATCGCGCCTTATGGCGAGGCGGAGGTTTTCGCCCAGATCAACCTACCGCCTGGGGGAGATCCCTCGGTGGGCGGGGACCCGGCGCATTTGCTGGGCACCGATCAGATTGGCAGGGACCTGTTGACGCGGTTGATCTATGGCGCGCGGAACACCGTGGGGATCGCTTTTGTCACCACCCTTCTCGCCTTCCTCTTGGGCTCAACCGTTGGGTTCCTGGCGGCCACTCTGGGCGGTTGGGTCGACCAGCTGACCTCGCGGATCGTGGATGTGCTGATGGCGATCCCGTCGCTGATCTTCACCCTGCTGATCATCACCATTGTCGGCCAATCGACGATCAACATGATCCTGGTGATCGCGGTTTTGGACTCCACAAGGGTCTTCCGGTTGGCCCGCGCCGTGGGCGTCAACATCGTGGTCATGGACTATATCGAGGCGGCGAAGCTGAGGGGCGAGAACCTCACCTATCTGATCTTCAAGGAGATCCTGCCCAACGCCACAGCCCCGCTTCTGGCCGAGTTCGGCCTGCGCTTCTGCTTCGTCTTCCTGACGATCGCAGCGCTTTCGTTCCTGGGTATCGGCATTCAGCCGCCCCTGGCGGATTGGGGCTCGATGGTGTCCGAGCTGCGTCAGTTCATCTCGTTCGCCCAGTGGGACATCCTGTCGGCCTCGCTGCCGCTGATGGCTGCTGGCGCGATCGCGCTGCTGACGGTTGCTGTGAACTTCGTCGTTGACTGGATGCTGCACCGCTCGAGCGGTCTGAAGGAGTAATTAGGATGGATGATCAACAAAACTCCCAAGAGCTTCTGGTCAAAATCCGCGGCCTGAAGATCGAAGGCCGGGCCGATGAGGTCTGGAACGAGATCGTCCATGGTGTCGACCTCGACCTGCACAAAGGCGAGGTGATGGGTCTGATCGGCGAATCCGGCGCAGGCAAATCCACCATCGGGCTCGCCTCGATGGGGTTCTGCCGCGATGGCTGCCGGATCTCGGCAGGCACGGTCGAATTCGACGGGATCGACCTCGTCAATGCCTCGGCCGGGGCGAAACGTGCGCTTATGGGCAAGCGCATCGCCTATGTCGCGCAATCGGCGGCGGCGAGCTTTAACCCGGCGCATAAGCTGATCGATCAGCACTCTGAGGCACCGGTGAACCACAAGGTCTCGACCCGGGCCGAGGCGGAAGCAGACGGGATGGAGCTCTATCGCCGCCTGCGCCTGCCGAACCCCGATCAGATCGGGTTCCGCTACCCCCACCAGGTCTCGGGCGGGCAGCTCCAGCGGGCGATGACGGCGATGGCGATGTCCTGCCGCCCGGATCTGATCATCTTTGACGAGCCAACCACGGCGCTGGATGTGACAACCCAGATCGAAGTCCTCGCATCGATCCGTGACATTGTTGAGCAGTTCAACACAGCCGCGATCTACATCACCCACGATCTCGCGGTTGTGGCCCAGATGGCCGACCGGATCAAAGTGCTGCTCAAGGGCGATGAGGTTGAGGAGGCGGACACACGGACCATGCTCTCAGCGCCAACGCAGGACTATACCAAGTCGCTCTGGGCGGTGCGCAGCTTCCAGCGCGATCAGCAACCAAAGGCGGCAGAGGGCGACACTCCGGTCATCTCGGTCGACAATGTGACCGCGGCCTATGGCGGATCGGTCAAAGTGCTCCACGGGGTGAGTTTCGACATCCACCGGGGCCGCACGGTCGCGGTAGTGGGCGAGTCGGGCTCGGGCAAATCGACGGTCGCGCGTGTGATCACCGGGCTCTTGCCGCCGATCGAGGGCGCAATCCGGCACAATGGCAACGCCTTGCCGGGCAGCTACAAGCGCCGCTCAAAGGATCAACTGCGCCAGGCCCAGATGATCTATCAGATGGCCGATACCGCATTGAACCCACGCAGCCGGATCTGCGACATCATCGGGCGCCCGGTGGAGTTCTATATGGGCCTGCGCGGGGCTGAGAAGCGCAAACGGGTCGAACAGCTCTTGGAGCAGATTGAGCTTGAGCCCTCGCAATACTACAACCGCCTGCCAACCGAGCTGTCGGGCGGTCAGAAACAGCGGATCGGGATTGCGCGCGCATTGGCGGCCGAGCCCGAGTTCATCATCTGCGACGAGGTCACCTCGGCGCTCGATCAGCTGGTCGCCGAGGGGATCTTGAAACTGCTTGCCCAACTGCAGGACGATCTCAACCTGGCCTATATGTTCATCACTCACGACCTCGCCACTGTGCGCGCAATCGCAGATGAGGTGGTGGTGATGAAAGAGGGCCTGGTCGTCGAAGCAGGCCCAAAGGACGAGATGTTCCACCCGCCGCACCACGCTTACACGGACTTGCTGCTCAGCTCGGTGCCGGAAATGGACCCCGATTGGCTCGACAAATTGCTCGCCGAGCGCGGGGTCGATCAGCTGGGCGAAGCGGCCTCGGCCAAGATCTAATCTGGCCAGAACGCCTTTTGGAATTGGCCCCACCCTGCCTGAGCCAGATCAGGCATGATGGTGGTCAGAATACCCCGGCTGTCGCTGAATTGGCAGCTGGTAGAGCTCCGCAATTGTCAGAGAGAACAGGGAAAATCACATGACCTTCAACATGAACCGCCGCCAGACGCTACAAGCGGGTACTGCGGCGACGGCGCTTGGCCTCAGCGGCCTCTCCGCGTCGGCTGCGCCCAAGAAAGGCGGCACGCTGCGCATGGGCCTGGCTGGCGCCAACACCTCGGACAGCTGGGATGGCCGGACCCATTCCGATAGCTTTATGATCAACATGGCCCATGGCTGTGTCTTTGATTGCATGACCGAGATCGGCGCTGACGGTCAGCTGAAAGGCGAGCTGGCCGAGAGCTGGGAAGCCTCCGCCGATGCCAAGACCTGGACGTTTAACCTGCGCAAGGGCGTCACCTTCCACAACGGCAAAGACTTCAACGCCGATGATGTGCTCGAGACCTTCGCGCTGCATGTGGGTGAGAACTCGAAATCGCCGGCCAAGCCGATCATCGGTGCAATCACCGAGATGAAGAAGCTCACCGATCACCAGATCCAGTTCGAGCTGGCCTCGGGCAACGCGGATTTCCCATTCCTTCTGTCCGACTACCACATCCTGATCCATCCCGCCGGCATGATCGAAGAATCGATCGCCAAAGGGATCGGCACCGGGCTCTACAAGAATGTGGGCTTCGAGCCAGGCGTGCGCTGCTCGGCGGAACGCTATGCCGACCACTATAAAGGCGACAGCGCGGGCTTCTTCGACTCGATCGAAGCGCTCGCGATCTCGGACACGGCTGCGCGGATGAACGCGATCATGACCGGCCAGGTGGACGTGATCAACAAGGTCGATACCAAGACCGAAAGCCTGCTAAAGCGCAACCCGAACGTCGTGATCTTCGAAGTGACGGGCAACCAGCATTACACCTTCCCGATGCATGCCAATGCGGCGCCCTTTGACGATGTCAACGTTCGCAAGGCGCTGAAGCACGCGATCAACCGTCAGGAGATGGTCGACAAAATCCTGCTCGGCCATGGTGCGGTCGCCAATGACCACCCGATCGGCCCGGCGAACCAGTATTATGCCCCTGACTTGCCGCAGAACGAGTTCGATCTCGACAAGGCGAAGTTCCACCTAAAAGAGGCTGGCCTTGATGGGCTGAAGATCAGCCTTTCAGTGGCAGATGCGGCATTCCCAGGTGCGGTTGATGCAGGTCAGTTGTATCAAGCCTCCGCCTCTGGCGCTGGCATCGAAATCGATGTCGTGCGTGAGCCCAATGACGGCTATTGGTCCAATGTCTGGCTGAAAAAGCCCTTCTGTGCCTGCTATTGGTCGGGCCGCGCGACCGAGGATTGGATGTTCTCCACCGCCTACGAGTCCGGTGTGCCCTGGAACGATAACTTCTGGGAAAATGAGCGGTTCCAATCGCTGCTGCTGGAAGCACGCGCCGAGCTCGACACCGCAAAGCGCGGCGAGATGTATACCGAGATGCAATCGCTCTGCGCCACCGAAGGCGGGGTGGTTGTGCCGATGTATGCGAACTATGTCGACGCGGCTTCGACCAAGCTCGCCCATGAGGAGGCGATCGGCAATAACTGGATGCTGGATGGCAGCCGGATCACCGAGCGGTGGTGGTTCGCCTGACCTGACCTGGTTCTGCGCAACAAAACCCGGGCTCAGGCCCGGGTTTTTCTATTCGGCAGGGGCACTTAGGGTTTCGGTTACCTCGCGGATCTCGCTCAGCGAGACGCCTGCCGCCGTATGATCGCCCGAAGCGGCTGTGAGCCGCGCATGCGTGTCGAGGCTGCGGATCAGCTCGGGCTTCAATCCGGATTTGCGCTGATGGCGGATCGCTGATTCCAAGCCCTCGATCACATCGCGCTGGCCAGACCAGCCCGAGGCCAGCTCGATCTCACCCCGGATCCTCTGGGCAATCGAAAGACCCCAAGCCTGTTCCCCGCGCGCGGCAATCTCGAAGGCCTCATCCAACAACTTCCGCGCCTTGTCCAGTTGGCCAGATCGCAGCTCCGCATGGGCCAGATGGGCCCGAAAGGCCGAGACATGGTAGCGAATACCGACCTTGCTCGCGAGCCGAAGCGCGCGTTCCAGATGCTCGATCGCCAAGGGCAATTCGTCAAACTTCCGCTCCAGCCAGATCTGGTTCATCAGCGTCTCGCCCGCCCAACCATGGGTCGCATAGGTCTGGAACGGGTTCTTCGCGGCTTTGGACGCCGTCAGTGCTTTCTCGATCCACGGCTTGGCTTTATCGGTGCGGCCCTGCCAACCCAGAACGGTCGCCATCGAGAAACACGCGACCGAGAGGGATTGTTGATGGGCCAGTTCCTCGGCCTTGTCTACCGCCCGGGCCGCGGCGGCTTCGGCCCGGATGAAATCCCCGCCCGAGCCAAGCGCAAAGGCATAGATCCCCGCCATCACAGCCGCCTCGCGCTGATCGCCCAATGCTTCGAGATCCTTCGCATTGCGCTCGGTCATCTCGATGCCTTTGGCTGGATTGCCCTGCAGCGAGTAGAGGAAGGCGAGCAGGTTCTCCGGCCCCGACCGGATCCGCGGGTCGCCCGTAGGCTCGGCCAATTGGGCGGCGATGATCGCGTCTTTCATGGCGCCGTTCTCATCCAAGGCATCGTATTTCAGCCGCGCGATCCAGTAATGCGCCTGTACCCGGCGCGGCAGCATGTCGAGTTCTTGCGTGAGCTTGACCGTCTCTTGCAGCCGCTCCAAATCGCCCGCGATCTCGGCGGGTTTAGCGGCGCTTGTCGCCAGCTTCAACGCAGCCCGCACCCTGAGCCGGTCACTATCGGGCGACTTCTCAAACTCCGAGATCACATCCCAGGCGGCTTTGTAATGGCCCCGGCTTTCCGGCCCCATATAGCGGGTGGCGATCTGATCGCCCGCGGCAATCGCCGCTTCAAAAGCTTGGCGCTTGTTATCGCTCATCAGATAGTGGTGGAAGAAGAGATCGGGCTGGCGCTTGTGCAACTCCGGATCCATCCGGTTCAGCCCGTCGATGATCGCCGCATGGATCCGCTTGCGCTTGCTGGCGAGCATCGAGTTATAGGCGGTTTCGCGCACCAGCACATGGCGGAACTCGTAGCTCTCGATCTTGCCAGAGCCGATCTTGTTCAAAAGGTCCGAACTGGTCAGCTGGCCAAGCGCTGCAAAGATATCCTGGCGCGAGAACGGAGCGACTGAGCAGAGCTGATCGACCGTGAACCGGCGCCCAAGGGCGGCTGCCCAAAGTGTGACCTCGCGCAGCTCGTTCATCCGGTCGATTCGGGTCATCAGCGCTTCGTTCAGGGTTGCGGGGATGTCGATCTCGACCGTGTCATCGACCAGCTCGTAATGGTCATCGCGCTCGCGCAACACACCCGAGGACAACAGACTGCGCGTCAGCTCTTCGACGAAAAGCGGCACACCATCGGCCTTTTCCAAGACATCGCGCTCGACTTTTGCCGGCAAGCGTTTGCCCGAGGCAACACCGCGGATCAGGGCCCGTGTCTGTTCGACATCAATGCGCTCGAGGCTGATCTCGGTCGCATTGGGCCGATCAAGCCAGGGGCATTCGAACTCTGGCCGATAGGTGAAGGCAAAGAGCACCGGCTTCTTCGCCGTCTTGCGCACCAGATACATCCAGGCATCCATCGTCGAGGGATCGCACCAGTGCAAATCCTCGCAAATCAAGAGCACCGGGCGCTCGTTCGCTCGGCCCGAGAGCAGGGCAAAGAGCGTGGTGATCATCATCGTCTTGCGGTCTTCCGGCGTGATCGCCTCGACCCGGCTGTCATCATCGATGATCAGCGCCTCGTACATCGGCAACAGCTCTTTCGGCAGGCCACGGTTCTCGGCCATGCGCAACAGCTCTTGTGCCTTCTCCATCCGGCCATCGGCCGTGTCGCGATAGGTGATGCCCGCAATCCGGCGCAGCTGATCGGCAATTGGGTAGAACGCCGTGCCCAAGTGATAGGAGGAGCAGAAGAAGCTCAATCCCCGACGCGAAGGCTTTGGGATCGTCTTGATCAAATGCCCGATCAGACGCGATTTGCCGATCCCGGGCTCGCCCTTGATTAGGATGACACGGTTCTCACCCCGGCACACATCCTCCCAGGCTTTGTCAAGGATCTCGCGCTCTGCATCCCGGCCCACCAGGGGCGCGCTGACCCCATGCTGGCGGCGGTTGAGACGGCCGCTGCGCTCGCTAAAGCCGGTGACCTTCCATCCGTGCTGCGGGGCGAGGCCGCTGCCGACCTCGCGCATTCCAAGATCCTCGCAAGTGACGTATTCGCCCAGCATCTTCTTCAATCGGTCGCCGATGACGATCTCATTCGGGCGGGCCATGGATTGGATCTTTGCGGTCCGGTTTGGGGTCTCGCCAGCGATCGCGTCGATATCGCCTTCCTTGTTCATCCTCAAATCACCGATCACGACAGGTCCATTGTCGATACCGATGCGCACGCTGAGCGGTGTATCCAGGCCCGTTTGCAAGGCTGCGGTTGTCTCGATCAGATCAAACGCCGTCAAAATCGCCCGCTGGCTGTCATCATCATGGGCGGTTGGATAGCCGAAATAGACAAAAACACCATCGCCCAGGAACTGCGCCACATGGCCATCATAGCGCGCAATCACCTCCGCCGCATTGCGCTGATAGAGGCCCAGCAACTCGAACATCTGTTCGGGGTCCAGCGACTGGCTGATCTTGGTCGAGCCGACCAGATCGCAGAACAGGATGGTGACCTGGCGCTTCTCCGCCAGTGCGACCGGGGCACTGTCTTGAACCAGGCTTTGGCGTGAACCAATTGATTTTATGGCCTTTTGCAGGCGCTTGCGCTGGCCGATGGACAGCCCCATCTCGCGCATATCGTCATTGGTCAGCTCTGTGAGAAGGTCAAAACCAATATCCTCGGCCGCGAGTTTCGCGCCGATTTCGGTCAGACCATTTGTCTCCAACCACCTATCCAGGTCGGGCATGTCTTCCTCGCCGACCACTTCCCACAACTAGGGGTGTTCCCATGTCTCCAACGCTCTTCTAACGCGTTACCGGCGCAGGACCAATGCTTTTTGGAACTTTGTGGGATAGCCGCGCCCGCAATCAGAGGTTCTCTGGCCCAAAGGCCGCAGGCAAGAGCTCGCCCAGTGTGAACTCCTTTTGCAGACCATTCGTGTCCGCGATCAGGATCGGTGTGTCGGGCGTGGCGAATTCGCGGATCTTCTGGCGGCAGCCACCGCAAGGCGTGCATAAATGCGGCCCCGGGCCGGCGATGGCGATCGCTACGATCCGCCGCCCTCCGCTGGCGACCATCGTCCCAATTGCGGTTGCCTCGGCGCATTGCCCTTGCGGATAGGCCGCGTTCTCGACATTCACACCCACATGGATCGCGCCGGTCTCATCCAGGACCGCAGCGCCAACCGGATGTTTGGAATAAGGCGCATAGGCGTTGTCGCGGATCGCGATTGCAGCTTTGATCAGCTCTTCCATCATCGCTCCTTAACATAAGGCGTGCCGAGCGCCTTGGGCGGATTCGCCTTGCCGAAGAAACCCGCCAACAGGATCACTGTAACAAGATACGGAAGCACCAGGATGATCTCGACCGGGGCCTCGCCGATCAGGGGCAGCTCCACCCCTTGCAGGCGCGCGGCACTCGCCTCGAGAAACCCAAAGAGCAGGCAAGCCATCAGCACCGGCACAGGCCGCCAATTGCCAAAGATCATGGCGGCGAGCGCGATGAAGCCTTTGCCCGCCGACATCTCGCGGACAAATCCCGCGCCATGGGCGGTGGAGAGATAGGCCCCCGCAATCCCGCAGAGCAGCCCCGCCAGGATCACCGCCCGATAGCGCAGCCAAATGACCGAAACCCCGGCACTGTCCACGGCGGCTGGCATCTCGCCCACCGCACGCAGGCGCAGACCAAAGGTCGTGCGGTAGAGCATCCACCAGATCAGGGGTACCGCCAGGATCGCGAGATAGACCGGGATCGTGTGGCCCGAGATCAGCTCGCCATAGATCGGCCCCAGCACGGGCACATCCCTCAGCGTCTCAGAGAGCGGCAGGCTCACCGGCCCAAACCGCTCGGTCTTGCCCAGGATCGGCGTCTGCCCCCCTTGCGCGAAAATCGCGATCCCGAGGACGACGGTGAGGCCTGATGCGAGGATGTTGATCGCAACGCCCGAGATGATCTGCTCACCCCGATGCGTGATACAGGCAAACCCATGGATCACACCCAGGGCCATCGCGACCCCGATCGCAGTGAACAACCCCAGCCAGGGCGAGCCGGTCAGCGAGGCGACCGCGGCGGAGGCAAAGGCCGAGGCCAGCAGCTTGCCCTCAAGCCCAATGTCGATCACGCCCGCACGCTCCGAGATCAGCCCCGCCATGGCACAGAGGATCAAGGGCGCCGAGAGCCTAAGCGTCGCGTCCAAAAGCTGGAGGATGGCGATAAAATCTCCCATCACCGCCTCCCCAATGCACGGCTCAGCCAGGGCACGAACATCAGCGCCAAAGCGCCGGAGAACAGGATGATCAGCCCCTGGATTAGCAGAACCATTTCGCGGGTGATGGTCCGGAACTCAAAATCCAACTCCGCCCCGCCTTGATAGAGCGCACCGAACAAGAGCGAGGCCAGGATAACCCCCACGGGATGCGTCCGCCCCATAAGCGCGACCGCAATCCCGGTGAACCCGTAGCCCGCAGTAAAGTTCAGCACCATCTTGTGCTGGGCGCCCAGGATCTCATTGATCGCCATGCAGCCCGCCAATGCGCCCGATATCAGCATCGCCACCACGACCATTCGCTTGGCCGGGATACCAGCGTAAACCGCTGCCGGTTCTGAATGCCCCAGCGCGCGCAGCGCATAGCCCCAGCGCGTCCGCCAGATCAGGATCCAGACGCCGAGGCAGGCGAGCAGCGCAATCGGGAAGGCCAGGTTCAACGGCGTGGTCGTCGCCTCGAACCCCAACCCCCGCAAGATGTCATGAACATAGGGCAGCTGCGCCGCCTCACCGATATTGCGCGTTTGGGGAGAGCTCTGCCCCTCGCGCTGCAACACCCCGGCCAGCAGCGAGACCATCATGCCTGCTGCGATGAAGTTGAACATGATCGTGGTGATCACGATATGGCTGCCGCGATAGGCCTGCAGGTAGCCGGGGATCAATGCCCAAAGCGCGCCGAACAGCGCCGCCCCCGCAATCGCCAGCGGGATCAGCAAAAGGCCCGGCAGGACACTGTCGAGGGCCAGGCACACCACCACCGCGCCCAAACCCCCGAGGTAGGCCTGCCCCTCGCCCCCGATATTGAACAGCATCGCCTTGTAGGCGACCGAGACGGCAAGCCCGGTGAAGATGAAATTGGTGGTGTAGTAGAGCGTGTAACCCAGGCTTCCATCATAGACGAAAGCCCCCTGGATCATCACCGAGATCGCCTTGAACGGGTCCTCCCCAATCGCCCAGACCACAAGGCCCGAGACCAGGAAGGCCAGGCTAAGGTTCAACAGCGGGATCAGGCCCAGATCGGCCCAGCGCGGCAGCGGGCTCAAGTCAATGCCTCCGCACCCATCCCGGCCATCATCTGGCCGATCGTGGCCATATCCGCATGCGCCCGGCTGACAACGCCTTCAATCCGGCCTTCGTTCATCACTGCGATCCGGTCGGAGAGAGCGAAGATCTCTTCCAGTTCGACCGAGACCAACAGGATCGCACAGCCTTGGGTCTTCAGCTCCTCGATCCGGTCATTGATGAACTCGATGGCGCCGATATCGACGCCCCTTGTCGGCTGGCCGATCAACAGGATCTTCGGCGCCGCCTCGATCTCGCGGGCGAGGATCAGCTTTTGCTGATTGCCGCCGGAGAAACCGGCTGAGCGTAACACCGGATCCGGCGGGCGGACATCGAAGCCCTCCATCAGCTTGCCGCAATGGGTGGTCAGGGCGGAGGGGTTGATCAACCGCCCGGTCCCCGTGCCAGGCCCATGATGGTAGCCGAGAACCGCGTTCTCGCGGGCCTCGAACGGCAGGACCAAGCCACGATGGTGGCGGTCTTCGGGAACATGAGCGAGGCCGAGGCGCCGCATCTCCGCCGGGCCCGCCGGATCTGCCCGGGTGATCACGCGGCGTCCAATGCTCAGCCTGCCCTCCTGCATCGGCGCGATGCCCGAGAGCAGGTTCAGCAACTCCGACTGGCCATTGCCGGAAACCCCCGCAACCCCCAGCACCTCGCCGCCATGGAGCGTCAGCGAGACATTGTCCAACCGCGCCACCCCATCGCCGTCGCGCCAGGTGAGGCCTTGCGCCTCCAACGCCGCCTCCCCTCGCTCGGCCTCCGCGGGCGTGCGCGTCAGCGAAACCTCGCGGCCGACCATCAGCGCCGCCAGCTCGGCGCCCGAAGTCTGGGCCGTCTCGCGATGGGCGACCATTTTGCCCCCGCGCATGACCGAGACCTGGTCGGTCACCGCCATGATCTCGTTCAGCTTGTGGGTGATCAACAGGATCGAGACCCCATCGGCCGCCAATCCATGAAGGATCTGGAACAGGCCATCGGTCTCCTCGGGGGTCAACACGCCGGTCGGTTCATCCAGGATCAGCACCTTCGCACCCCGGCGCAGCGCCTTGATGATCTCGACGCGCTGTTGCACGCCCACGGGGAGGTCGCCGACCAGAGCATCCGGGTCGACCGACAGGCCATAGTCCCGCGCCAGGCGCTCCAGCTCGCGCCGGTTCTCATCGAGCCCTTGCGCCAGCATCGCGCCCCCCTCGGCGCCGAGCATCACATTCTCCAGCACCGAGAAGCTTTGGACCAACATGAAATGCTGGTGCACCATCCCGATGCCCAGCATAATCGCATCCGCCGAATTGCTGATCGCGACAGGCTGACCGCCGACTTCGATCGTGCCCTGATCGGCCGTGTAGAAACCATAGAGGATCGACATCAGGGTGGATTTGCCCGCCCCGTTCTCTCCGATCACGCCATGGATCGAGCCGGGCCGAACGGTCAGATCGACCGCATCATTGGCGATCACCGCGCCAAAGCGTTTGGTGATGCCCGCCATCTGGATGGCAGGCGCGCGGAGATCCTCGACCTCTCCAGCCATCGCCGCGCGCCCCCGTCTTCAGACCCGCCCGATCAGAACGGGCAGTTGGAGTCGTCTTCGTAGTTATGGACGCTGATCTCGCCCGAGAGGATGCCCGCCTTGGCTGCCTCGACCGCCGAGGTGATCTCATCGTTCAAAAGCGGCTCGTTGTTCTCGTCCACCGCCCAGTCGATCCCCTCTTCTGCGATCCCGAGGCTGAGGACGCCCGGGCTGAACGTGCCCTCTTTGGCATCCTTGAAGGTCTGGTAGGCCGCGACATCCACCCTTTTCAGCATCGAGGTCAGGACCGAGCCCGGGGCAATGCCGTTCTGGTTCGAGTCGACCCCGATCGCCAGCTTGCCCGCATCAGCGGCCGCCCGAATGACACCGAGGCCAGTGCCGCCCGCCGCTTGATAGATCACATCCGCGCCGCGATCGATCTGGGCTTGGGCCAGTTCCGCGCCCTTGTTCGGGTCATTCCAAGCCGCAGGCGTGGTGCCGGTCATGTTCTCGAGCACATCGCTCGCCCCCGCAGCCTTGGCGCCTTGGGCATATCCGCAGGCGAACTTACGGATCAGCGGGATGTCCATGCCGCCGATGAACCCGACTTTGCCGGTTGCGGAGGCTTTGGCTGCCGCCACACCGACCAGATAGCTGCCCTCATGCTCGCGGAAGGCGTATTGGCGCAGGTTTGGCTGGTCCAGCCAGCTCACATCGATGATCGCGAACTGCACATCCGGGTTGTCTTTCGCGACCGCATCGATCGCGTCCGCCTGCGCAAAGCCCACGCCCAGGACCACGGTTGCCCCGCGCGAGACCATGCGGCGCATCGCCTGCTCGCGCTGGGCCTCATTGGTCACTTCGAACTCCATGACCTCGACGCCGGTCTCATCCATGAATTTCTGGACGCCATTCCAGACGCCCTCGTTAAAGCTCTTGTCGAACTTGCCGCCCATGTCGAAGATGACGGCGGGTTTGAACTCAGCCGCCCAGGCCGAGCCTGCGATCAGCGCTGCGGCTGCGCCTGCGATCAGGGATTTCAGCATGTCATACTCCTTGCTCAGGTCTTCAGGCCGATCTCACGCAGCCTTTCATTCAGGAAATCATCCGCCGTGGTGCCGGGTTTCAAAACCACTTCGGGCCGGGGATGGAGGAACATCGGCATCGAGAATCGCGCGCCGGTGTCGGTCTTCGCAGGGTTCACAACCCGGTGCTGGGTCGAGGGGTAATAGCCCCCCGTCGCCATCTCCAGCATATCGCCCGCATTGATCGCGATCATGCCAGGATCGCAGGGTACGGCATGCCAGTTTCCATCGGTATCCATCGCCTCGAGCCCCGGGGCCGAACCTGCCAGCAGCACTGTGATCAGATTGATATCGCCATGGGCGGCAGCGCGCACGGCGCCAGGCTCTGGCGCCTCGTCGACGGGTGGGTAGTGGAGAATACGCAGCAGGTTCTGCTTGGAGCCTGCCAGCATCTCGGGCAGCGGCTCGGCCAGGCTCGCGGTCACATCCGCAGGGCTTTTGTCCTGGATCCAAGTCAGCAGCGTCTGGCCGATCCCGACCAGATCCTCAAAAATCGCCCGTGTGGCAGGCGCCAGATCCGGCGGCACCCGGCCATCGGGATAGACATGATAGAACTCTTTCAGATCCTTGGCCTTCGCGTCCTTGGCGTTCTCGGACCGGAACGGGAAATAGCCGTCCTGACGCTCCGGGTTCACTTCCCACTCGGCCTTGGTGTCCGAGTTGAAGAACCCGCCCCAGCTGGCATAGGTCTCGGCGATCCGGCTGGCGTCGATCGGGTGATCGGTGAGGACTGCGAAGCCGGTTTCGCGCAACGAGGTGACAAACGCATCGGGCGCGCCGGGATCGGTATAAGAAACGGTGGCAATGTCGAACATGCCATCTTTATTGCGTCAGGCTTGTGGCTACGGCAAGGGGCCTTCACCGATCATGTCAAAGAAACGCCGCCGCAGCATCACTTCGTCGACATCGACACAGACTTTGACCGGCGCGCGGCCGTCCTTGGCCTCGACCGTGGCGCCGATCCGGTCTGGAGTGCAAATCGCGGTGAGCGGGACTTCCTCGATCTTGAAGAGCTCTGGGTCGACCGAGGCGATCACCGCGCTCGGGTCATGCAGGAAGCATCCGTCGAGCCCGACCTTCTCGCGATGGAAATCGATATAGAACTTCACCGCATCGCGCAGAAACGCGCCAGAGGTCGGCTTGATCATCCCCAAAACATCGAAATCCGGCTGGGTGCATTGGACTTGTTCGGTCACGTTCAGGCCAACCATCACCATCGGCCAGTTGGTCGCAAAGACGATCTCGGCGGCATGGGGATCCTGCCAGATATTCGCCTCGGCATAATCCGTGACATTGCCGCCGCGGCCATAGGCGCCGCCCATGATGATCACGTTACGCACAAGCTCGGCAATGCCAGGATCGCGGCGCAGCGCCTCGGCCACATTAGTCAGCGGGCCAACCGGGATCAGCGTCACCTCACTGGGAAAAGCCCGGATCGTGTCGATGATGAAATCGGCCGCATCATTGGGATGGGCGCTCTCACCCGGCTCGGGCAAAGCGACACCGCCGAACCCATCGGCGCCATGCACGAAATCAGGATGCGGCGGAGGTGATTGCTCCATCGGCGTCGCAGCCCCTTCGGCCACTGGGATATCCGCGCCGATATGGGCGACCAGCGCCAGCGCGTTGCGCGTGGCTTGCTCGACGGGGACATTGCCGAACACGGTGGTCAGGCCCAAAAGCTCCAAGTCAGGATCGCTCAGCGCATAGACGATCGCCATGGCGTCATCGATGCCAGGATCAGTGTCGATCAGGATTTTCCGTGCCATCACACATGCTCCTTCAAGAAAGCATCGACTTCGTCGATTGTTGGAATCGCATCGCCAGCCCCAGGCCGGGTCACTTGCAAGGCCGCCGCCGCCGCCGCCCGCGTCAGCGCGGTATCGGGAGGATGGCCAAGATCGAGCCCCGCGAGAAGCGTGCCCAGGAAGGTATCTCCCGCACCGGTCGTATCAACCGCGTTAACAGCAAAGGCGGGAACAGATGTTTCTGTGCCATTGTGCAAAAGACGTGCTCCCGCGGATCCATCTGTGACCAAAAGCATCGCGATGGGCAGCGTTTCGATCGATTGGCCCAGATGCGCGGCCAGCGCCGCGGCCTCACCCGCATTCACGGCAACCAGATCCGCATACGGCAGAACCGCGACCGCATCCTCGGCCTGAAAAGGTGCTGCCGCATAGGCAACCCGGAGGCCGCTGGCACGGGCCGCCTTCGCCGCCTCGGCCACCCGATTGGTCTCGTTCTGGCAAAGCCACCAATCCCCCGGTTTGGCCGCTTGAAGCGCGGTCTCGACCATCTCAGCCGTCAAGCCCTGGTTTGCTCCGCCATGGAGGACGATCTGATTCTCGGCATCCGGCGTGACATAGATCACCGCATGGCCCGTGGCCGATTGGCTGTCTTGAACACCCGAGACATCAATCCCCGACGCGGCCATGCGCTCCCGCGCCCAACCCCCATCGGCCCCAACCGCGCCGATCATCCGGACCTCCGCCCCCGAAGCCGCAGCAGCCAGCGCCTGGTTGGCGCCCTTGCCCCCAAGATGGCACTGATAGCCAAGATCCGCCAGCGTCTCCCCCGGCGCAGGGAAATGCGGCACCCGATGGACATGGTCGATATTGATCGAGCCATAGCAGAAGATTGTCATGATGCCTCGGTGATCGCGGCGATAAAGGCCAACAACTTGCCCGCATCCAACTTGCCATCGCTGCGCACGCCCGAGCAGACATCGATCCCGGCCGGACGAACCGCGGCAATCGCGGCACCCACATTCTCAGGCGTGAGCCCACCGGCCAGAAACACCGGCTTTGTCGTCGCCTCGACGCAAGCGCGGCTAATTGACCAGTCATGCACCCGTCCAGTGCCACCCAGCTCGTCTGCTGCCAGGCGACCGGAGTCGAGCAGGAACGCGTCCGGGCCATCACCATAGTCTTTGATCAGATCCACCGCCTCGGGTCCTTCGACATGGATCACCTGGAGGCGCTGCACCGCGGGCCACGTCTCGGCCAGATCGCGGTGAACGCTTGGCGCCACATGGCGCACGATCTGCACAACATGGGGGCGCACGGCGTAGAGATCTTGGGACAGGCCCTCAGCATCGGGAGAGGCACTCAAGAAAACCGTGGTTACCGTCGCAGGCGCAGACTCGGCCAGATCCGCCGCGACCTCCAGGCTCAACGTCCCCGGCCCTGTCGGCATCGGGCCGACAAGTCCGACCATATGGACCCCCGCCTGTGCCGCCATTGCAACCTCGTAGATCGAGGCCATACAACAAATCTTGAGTTGAACAGCGTGCACTCGAAAGCTCCTTTCTTTCTGCGCCGGGATCTTTATATGGGCGTGGTTAACGCATACGACCAACCTAACGAACCCTGCTTGCACCCTATGATGAACCACACAGTCTCTGTCGATTACCGATTTCTCGACGGCGCGAGGTCAATCGGTGCGCGGGTCTGTATTTTACGTTCAGGCTCTGCTAGCGTTAGATGGTGAGGATAGGTATTCAAACTTATGACAGACCAGCCAAATCAATCTCCTCTAGAAGTCGAGACCTCGAGCGAGAGCGGATATTGCATGGCAACGATCACCGGCCGGGTCGATCACACCAACGCAACCCTGTTTCTGGGCGAATTGGAGAAAGTGACCGGGAACCTCGCCGATGGCGAAGGGATTGTGCTGGATTTTGGTGGTTTGGAGTTCATTACATCGGCTGGTTTACGCGGCTTGGTTATAGCCCAAAAGAGATTGGGATCGTCTGGCTCAAAGCTGGCGATTACAGGGTTGAAGGGTACCGTTGCCGATGTGTTCCGGATCTCGCGGTTCGACACACTTTTCCCGGTGGCCGAGACGCCTGAAGCCGCTTCCGCTCTGGTCACTGGCTGAAAAGCGCGGCATAATCTTCCTGTTGCAGTGGGGTTAAGGTCCGCTCATGGGCATGAAGATAAAGTTTTGGGGGACCCGCGGCTCGATCCCGACCCCCGCGATGCCAGAGGCCCGAATCGATCGGATCAGAGCCATTCTGAACGCCGCCACCCCGTCTGACATCGAAACCCGTGAGGCGGTCGACACTTTCATCGAGAATGGCTGCAACGGCACTCTGCCCACGACCTATGGCGGTAACACGGCTTGTGTGCATGTCGGCGCGGATGATGGCCGCGAGCTGTTGGTCGATTTCGGCTCCGGCGCGCGGGAATATGCGGGCCATGTGTTAAAGACCACCGGGCCCGTCTCGAAAGAGCCCTATCACGTGCTGATGTCCCACCTGCACTGGGACCACATTATGGGCTTTCCGTTCTTTGTGCCCGCCTATATCCCAGGCAACACGGTGCATATCTATTCCTGCCACGAAGGCGCCGAGACCGCGTTCCGCCGCCAACATGGCGCGCCCTCCTTCCCGGTTCCTTTCGAGGTTTTGGGGGCCGATATTCAGTTCCACACCATAAACGCGTCCGAGACGATCGACATCAACGGTTTCGAGGTGACCCCGTTCCTGCTGCATCACGCGGGCGATGCCTATGCGTTTCGGATCAAACGTGGCGGGTCGGATCTGGTCTACGCCTCGGATGGCGAGCACAAGCCGCATCTGATCTCCGAGGATTACCCATATGTGAACTTCATCAAAGACACGCAGCTTTTGATCTTTGATGCCCAATACTCGCTGGCCGAGACGGTTTCAGTGAAAGAGGATTGGGGCCATTCGTCGAATTTCGTGGGTGTCGAGTTGGCGCTTCTGGGAGGCGTCCAGCGACTGATGTTCATCCATCACGAGCCGCTGAATTCGGATGAAAAGCTGGATCGGATCGTCGCCGAAGCCAGACAGATTGAGCGTATGATGCGAGAGAACCGGCCCCAGGTCGACATCTCCGCGGCTTATGACGGTCTCGAGATCGAGATTTGACGGCCTCCGAGGAACAAGGCCCCGTGGGCAGCCGGCAATTGCTGTCGCGCTGGATCGGCGTGAGCCTGTTCGGGTCTTGCATCCTGGTCCATGTCTGGCTCGAAGCAGGGCTGGACGCGCCCTGGCGCAGGCTTTGGTTCGACACATTGACGAAAGTGGCCGAGCGCGAACGCCCTGTCGATCCAGAGGTCTATGTCGTCGCCATCGACGAAAGCGCCTTGGGCAGCTTCGGCCAATGGCCCTGGCCCAGGGATCTCTTGGCGCTTCTGGTCGATCAGTTAAAAGCCGCGGAGGTGGCGGCGATCGGCCTGGATATCGTCTTTGCCGAGCCGGATCGGTTGTCGCCTACTGTCTTGGCGGATTGGCTGGGCTCGGCCAACCCTGCTCTCAGGGCTCCGATCGCCTCCCTGGGCGATTCCGATCAGAATTTCGCGGCGTCGCTGACAGGCGCCCATGCGGTTATGCCGATCGCTGCTATTCAGGAGACCAGCCTCGCCTCCTTCAACGAGACCGGCACCCAGCCCGCAGTGCTCCGCGATGGGGTGGAGGAGATCTCACTCACCACTTTCGAGAACGGCTTGCGGGCGCTGCCGATCTTTCAAGCCGCCGCCGAGGGCCATGCGACCATCGTCTTTGACGGGGCACCGGATGGCATCGTCCGGCGCGTGCCTGCGGTGCAGGTGATCTCGGGCAGCGACACGGTGATGCTGGGGCCCGAGACCCTGCGGGTCGCGACGGGTGGGTTTTTCTCAACCCTGCGCCCGGGGCTGCTCGGCCTCGAAGTCGATGTCGAGAAATACAGCTTCCCAACCGAGCGCGATGGCACTTTTTGGATGCGCTTTGGCCCTGTGGATATTGACCGCTATATTCCGGCGGCAGCGATCTTCACCGGTGAGGTCGGGGCGGAGACCTTGAAGGACAAGATCGTGCTCCTGGCGGTGACGGGCCTGGGCACGGTCGATATTCAGACCCTTGCGACAGGCGAGCGGATCTGGGGGGTCGAGGTCCATATGCAAATGATCGAGCAGATCCAGGAGGGCGATTTCCTCCGCCGACCGATCGAGCTCTTTATCCTCGAGACAGCCCTTCTTGCGATCTTTGGATTGATCTTGATCCAAGTCATCCCGCGCGCGCCGCCAGTCCAATCCCTGGTCGCAGGATTTGCCGCGGCGATAGTGCTCTTGGGGGCCTCCTATGTGTCGTTTCGGGCGGGCTGGTTCTTTGATGCTTCGGGTCCGATCCTGGGCAGCGGGCTCACCGGGGCGGGCCTTGTCGCAGCCAGCCTGATCGAGCGCGACCGCGACCGCCTGATGGAGCGCTCCGAGCGCGAGGCCCAGGAACGCGCGCGAGATGCGCTTTTGGAGGCGGCTAAGAACATGCAGCAAAGCGTCCTGCCGGATGCGCGTTTTGAGCTATCCGGTAAAGCGCGCCTCGCCGCTTATCTCGACCCGGCCTATGATGTGGGCGGCGATCTCTATGACCATTTCCTGCTGGATGACGGGCGGCTTTTCTTCATCGTCGGTGACGTCTCGGGCAAAGGCATCGCGGCTTGCCAGTTTATGGGGATCTCAAAGCGGCTCTGGAAGATCGTGGCCCAGCGGATGGAGGAAGGGCTGGAGGAGATCCAATTCGCGGCCAATCGTGAGATCACGCTGGATAATGGCGAGATGCTGTTTGTCACCGGCATCGTCGGCATTCTGGACCCCGAGACCGGCGAGTTGACCTACTCAAGCGCGGGCCATGATCAGCCGATTTTGGTGGGACCGAATGGCGCTGCGCATCAATTGGAGGAGTTCTCCGGCCCGCCCGCCGGGTTGATCGATGAGATGCCCTATCCCGTGGGCAAGCGCGTCTTGCAACCCGGCGAGAAACTGGTCCTGTTCTCGGACGGGGTCACCGAGGCTTTGGATGGCGAGAGGGTGGATTACGGCATGGCGCGCCTGGTGGCTTTTGTCGACGGGCTGCCTTTGGAAATGACGCCCGAGGAGATGATCTCCGCGACCGTGGCCGATATCCGGAAATTTGTCGGAGGGGCCGAGCAATCCGACGACCTGACGATGATGGTGGTCGAGCGCCTAGGTTAGGACGAAATGAGCAGCGTCCCCCCGCCCGCGCCCCGCGCCGCCGCCCGCCTCCACCCACCCCCCGGCGCGCAGCGGCACGGGGCACGGGCGGGGTAAAGATCCCGGTTTGTCGCGAAAAATCCGATTGCTGCGATAAAAGATCCCCCGAAATCTCGGATCTGTTAACCCGCAAAAGATCTGTCTTAATCGCCTTCGAAAGCGCAGAGCGTGTGGACTTCGATCCCCATATCTTTGAGCCGTTTCTCGCCGCCAAGATCAGGCAGGTTGACGACGAAACTTGCAGCGATGATCTCGCCGCCCATTCGCTCGACCAGCTTGACGCCAGCCACGGCCGTCCCGCCAGTGGCCAGCAGATCATCGATCAGCAGGACCTTGGTGCCCGGGGCGAAGGCATCGTCATGGATCTCGACGATCGCCTCGCCATATTCCAGGCTATAGGCCTCGGCCAGGGTCGCTCCCGGCAGCTTGCCCTTCTTGCGGATCGGTATGAAAGGCAGGTTCAGCCGATAGGCCGCAGCCCCGCCCAGAATGAAGCCGCGGGCGTCCATTGCAACAATCGCGTCGACATGGTGGTCGAGATAAGGGGCGATGATCTCATCCACCGCACGGCCGAACCCAACCGGATCGCCGAAGAGCGTTGTGACATCGCGAAACTGGATACCTGCGATCGGGAAATCCGGGATGGTTCGGATATACTCGGCAATGGTCTTCTCGGTCATGCGAACCTCTTCACTAGACAAGGGGCGTGACCAGGGGCGCGCCCGCGAAATGGGCCGCCATATTGGCGACCAACAGGTCTCCCATCTGGAAACGCGTTTTGTGGGTGGCGGAGCCTTGATGCGGGCTTAGGACGACATTCTCCAATGAAAACAGCTCGTTAGGCACGTTCGGTTCGTCTTCGAAAACATCCAGGGCGGCGCCACCCAAAGCGCCGGAGGCGAGCAGCTCCACCATGGCGGGCTCGTCAATCAGCGTGCCACGGCCGACATTGACGAGGAAGCCGTCGGGGCCCAGCGCCTCCATGACCCGGCGCGAGACGATGCCTTTGGTCTCGGCCGAGCCAGGCGCGATCACCACCAGCCAATCGACCTCGCGGGCCATATCCTCGAGCCGTTCGTAATAGCGATAGGGCTGATGCGCCTGCTCGCGGCGCCCATGATAGACGACGCGCATTTTCATCGCCTGGCAGCGAGTTGCGATCTCCTTGCCGATCCGCCCCAAGCCGAGGATGCCGACGGTTTTACCGGTGAGCTCATGGGTCAGACCAAAGGCTTTGCGGTGGCGCGCCCATTCGCCCTGGCGCACCCAATGATCGGCTTGCGGCAGGCGATGGGCGAGGGCGATCATCAGGCCCAGTGTGATCTCTGCCATGCAGTCATTCAGCACATCCGGGGTGGTGGTCACCCGAATTCCACGCTCTTGCGCGGCCGGGATGTCGATGCCGTCATAGCCGACGCCAAAGCTCGCGATCAGCTCGATTTTGGGGCAGGCCGCCATCACGGCTTCGGGCACGCCCGAGGCACCATCGGTGGCGATCGCACGGATTCTGGGTCCAGTCGCGGCCAAGAGCGCTGGTTTATCCTCCGCCTCCCAATACCGGTGGACCGTGTAGCTGGCCTCAAGCTCGTCCATCGCGGTCTTAAGCATCGGTCCGATCATGATAATCTCTGGCTTCATAGGGCTCCTCCGTCGCGCGAAAACACCATGGCCGGTGCGCCGAGAAGGCGCAATGGTTTAAGCTGGGGTGCCTCAGGTCTCGGCCAATTGCCGCTCCCTGAGCCAAATGTAGAGCCCGCTTGCCATGACGACCGCCGCTCCGATCATCACCCAAAAATCGGGGATATCAGCGAAGAAGATCCAGCCCGAGGCGACCATGAAAATCAGCTGCAGATAGACGAAGGGCGCCAGCACCGAGGCCGGTGCGAACCGGTGCGCGATGATCAGCAACTGGTGTCCCAGCCAGCCGAAAAAGCCGATCAAGAGGAACGGCAGCCAGTCGATCCCTTGGGGCCACTGCCAGACTGGCAGGGCGAAGGGCGCGAGGCAAAGCGTGGCGAGACCTGCGGCATAGAATTGCTGGACTTCGGTCGTGTCGCGACCGGCAACTTTTCGGGTCAGAACAAAGTAAACTGACGCACAAGTCGTTGCGCATAAGGAGAAAATCGCCGCCCAATGGACGTCGCCAATGCCCGGCCGCACGACAATCAGTACGCCCAAGAACCCAACACAGATTGCCGCCCAGCGGCGCCAGCCAACCGTCTCACCCAGGATCGGGATCGAGAGCGCACATACGATCAGCGGCGCGGCGAAGAAGATCGACATGGTGAGACTGAGCGGCAAGTATTGCAGCGCCGCGAAGTTGCAGGCTGTCGAGACCATTAGGAACATCGCCCGTGCGACGGTGATCTTTGGCGTATTGCTCCGCGTCAATGCCCAGCCCAATGCAGGGGCGGAAATGGCAACCACCATGATGAAATGCCCGAGATAGCGGACGAACACCGCTTCCACTACGGGCATGCCCCGGGTCACCATCCACTTCGCCGTTGTATCAATCCCGGTGAAGCACAGAAACGCGCCCACCATCAGGGCGATTGCCACGAGACGCCGGTCCTCGACGGGCTTCAGTTCACCGCTCAAAAGGCAGCTTCCTTGGCACGGACTATCGCGGCGGCCGTCGTGTTCATGGGGCACGCGAGGCCGACCTTCTCGCCTTCGATCGGCACCCGACCGTTCAACGCATCAATCTCAGAATGCCGACCGGCGAGGTTGTCGAGCAGCATCGAGGGCCGACCCTCCCAAACCTTCTCGGCAAATGCCTCTAGATAGGGGATCGGATCATCGAAGGTCAGGTTGATTTTCTGCGCCCGGGCAACCTCATAGGCCTCGGTCCCGCAACCGAGGCAGAAGGCACGCGTGCCGGGCTCGGACATCATTGCGCCAATCGTTCGATTGAAGACGGTGCAAGGGGCTGAAAAGGCGACATTGCAGATAAACTTCTCCCAAATCATCTGGTCGGTATCCGCATAACCTTCTGCTTGAAAACCCGCACCGCGCCAGACATTGACAATCGCGGCGAGACGCTCAGTTTCGCCGCCACCAAGCTCGCCAACGCGGATTAGGTTCATATTGTTGTGGTGGATATGGCCTGGCCCTTTGACCGAGGCTCCGAATGCCTGTGCGATCCCCAGCATTATCCGGCCAGGATCCAGGACCGATGACAGCTTTTCGCCAGCGCCCAGACCATTTTGAATGGTCAAAATTGGCGTGTCTGGACCCAAAAGCGGGGCCATTGCCGCCGCGGCCGCCGCAACCCCGGCAGCTTTCGTGGACAGAACCACCAGATCGCAGAGGCCGGCTTCAGAGGGGTCGGTGGTCGCATGGATGCCGGTGATCACCCGATCACCGCTAAACCCCTCTAAACGCATGCCCGCGCGGATCGCTTCCACATGCTCGAGCCAAACATCGATCGCCCAAACCTCGTGCCCGGCCTCCGCAAACAGCCCGGCATAGACCCCGCCCATGGCACCAACGCCGACGATCGCGATCTTCATGGCGAGACCTCCAATCCCAGCAATCCTGGGAGCTGCGCCATGTCGTCGAACAACACACCACCAAGCGCGGCCATATCGGCGGCGCGCGCATTGGGCGCTGCAACAAAGGCCAGGGCGCGCATTCCGGCAGCAACAGCAGCCTCGACACCAAACCGGCTATCCTCGATCACCACGCAGGCCGCGGGCGGATGACCCATTTCCGAGGCCGCGTGAAGGAACAGATCCGGTGCGGGTTTGCCGCGCGCCACGCGATCGGCGGTGAACAGCACATCGCGCAACTGGTCCAAAAGGCCCGAGGCGCCAAGCGAGGCATGCATCTTCTCAATACTGCCCGAGGAGGCCACACAGATCGGGATCCCAGCCGCATCGATCGCAGCAATGGCGTGGCGAACACCTGGGATCGCCGCGACCCCGCGTTCGCGAAAGACGGTGATTGTCTGCTCGTGAAACCGCTCTGCCCAATCGGCACCCAGCGGGCGTCCAAGCTCGGTTTCGACCTCTTTCTGCACGGATTTCATGGACTTACCTACAAAGCGGGCCATCGAGCCCGCTGCATCAATCTGCATCCCTTCGGCTTGCAAAACCTCGGCCATCAATGCGTTTGACATCGGCTCAGTATCGACCAGAACCCCGTCGCAATCAAAGATGACGAGGCTGGGCCTCACATCTCCACCACGGTGAGGCGCTGCTCGCCAAGGCCCTGGATGCCAAGCTCCATCACATCGCCATTCTTCAGGAACACTTGCGGGCGCATGCCCATGCCGACGCCGGGGGGCGTGCCAGTTGGGATCACGTCGCCCGGCTGCAGGCTCATGAAGCGAGAGATGTAGCTGACGACAAAGGCCGGCTGGAAGATGAAGGTCTGGGTGTTCCCGGTCTGCCGCCTTGTGCCAGAGACATCCAGCCACATGTCCAGATTGCCGACATCGGCGATCTCGTCCTTCGTCACCATCCAGGGGCCGAGCGGGCCAAAAGTGTCGTGGCTCTTGCCCTTCATCCACTGGCCGCCATGATTGATCTGGAAATCACGCTCCGAGACATCGTTGAACACGGCAAAGCCTGCGACATGGTCCATCGCATCCTCTTCCGAGACGTTCTTGGTCTCGGATCCGATCACAATGGCAAGTTCAACTTCCCAATCCAGCATGGTCGATCCGCGCGGCATCTCAACTTCGTCATTCGGCCCGCAGACCGAGGAGACCGCTTTGCCAAAGAGCACCGGCTCCTCCGGGATCGGGTTGCCCGTCTCGGTCGCGTGATCACGATAGTTGAGCCCGACACAAGCGAGCTTGCCGATATTGCCCACGCAAGGGCCGATCCGCGGCGCACCGTCGACCAGCGGCAGCGCAGCGGGATCGAGGGCTGCAAGCGTCGCCAAACTCTCCGGCGCCAGTGCCGCGCCATCGATATCGCTCACATGGGCCGAGAGATCGCGGATCGCCGAGCCATCCCAAAGCCCCGGCTTCTCAGCCCCCTTGTCGCCATAGCGTAGAAGTTTCATGGGTGTCCTCCTTGATCGGGCCTTTGGGCCACTTGTCTAGCTGATAGTCAATTCGACCGTTTGATCTGCGATTGTGTAGCGGATGTGCTCTCCGCCTTCGGGATAGCGGGTTTTGATGACCGAGCCGGTGATCACGATCTCCCCCGCTTGGATCTTGGGGCCTTGGCTGGCGACCAGATTGGCGACCCAAACGAGCGAGCCGATTGGGTCTGCATCTCCTGCGACCGCCCCGGCAGGATCTTGCGCGGTCCATTCCAGCCGGCAAGGCAGGCTGTCGATATCCAGTTTGTGCCAGTCCTCTATCGGATCGCCGATGATGATCCCGGCGCACCAGGCATTGTCGGCGATCATGGTGCGGGCATCCAGTATCGAGTAGTCCGCCTCGCGGTCAATGATCAGCTCAAAGGCCGGTCGGATTGCAGCGATGTGGTGGCGGATGCTCTCGCGATCCAGGCCCGGTCGGCTGATCGTGCGCTCGATCTCGATGGCCAGCTCGAACTCAACGCCGAGGCCGTGGTAGTCGGAAAGCGGGATTTTCGCTGGGCTCTCGAGAATCTCGCCCTTGAAGATCCCACCCGCGATTGGATGATCGATCCCACACAGCTCCTGCTGGACCTTCGAGGCAAGCGCGATCTTGCGCCCGCCGAGGATCCCGCGGCCTTCGCGCGCATGGATGTCGTGGAGTTCTGTCTGGGCCGCATAGGCCTCCTCGATATCGCGCGGCATGAAATCGCCTGTGAGTTGGCGGTACTTTCGCCCAGCCCGATGCTGGCTGACGATCTCCCGCGCGATCTGTTCGGCGCGCTCCATCAGGCGGTGCTCCAGCCACCATCGATGACATGGGCCTGCCCGGTGACAAAGGCGCTCTCATCCGAGGCGAGCCAGACGGCGAGATGGGCGATCTCCTCCGGCTCGGCGATCCGGCCCATGGGTTGGCGGGCGATGAAAGCGGTCCGGGCAGCCTCGTAATCGCCGGTGGCGCGTAGGCGTTGCTCCAGCGAAGGACTCTCCACCGTACCGGGGCAAATCGCATTCACCCGGATGCCCTTGGTCACATAATCGACGGCCACCGATTTGGTGAGCCCGAGGACGGCGGCCTTTGATGCACCATAGATGCAGCGGTTCGGCGCCCCGATGATCGAGGAGACGGCAGACGACATGTTGATGATCGACCCGCCGCCGCGTTCGATCATGCCGGGCAAGGCGATCTGCATCGACTTCCACATAGCTCGCGCATTAAGGTTGAAGGCAAAATCCCACTCGTCATCCGTGCCTTCTAGTAAGGTGCCATTATGGACGAAACCCGCACAGTTGAAGAGGATGTCGGGCGCTGCCTTGGCAATCCCATCCGCCAGGGCGGCATCATCCAGCACATCCAGTTGGAACGTCGTCGCCCCCTCAGGCAATCCGGTCAGCAAGTCTGCGTTTATGTCGGTCGCGAAGAGCTCTGCCCCTTCGGCATGAAAAGCCTGTGCGGTTGCTCGCCCAATCCCCTGGCCAGCCGCTGTGATCAGAGCGCGTTTGCCTTTAAGTCGCATCTTCCCCCCTTTATGTGTTGTTTGGCGCCATTACTCACAATGCCGGGAGGCTTGGCAATGGGGGTCAGTCAGATTTCAGGAGTTTTGCAAGCTCCCGCCCTTGGTCGCCGGCATCCAACCGGGGGTGTTGTTCGAGCACCAGACGGCGCATTAACGGCGGGTTCGAGAGGCTTCGGCTCGCCACATGGCCGCCGCCATAGCGCGCAACATCCGGGCGCGGCAAGGCAGTGAAGCCGAGGCCCGTGCGGACGCATTCCATCACCGCCTCGACACTGTCGATGACAATGACCTCATTGGCGGCTTGACCCGCGTCGGTCAAATGGGCGTCGATAAGGCTGCCGATGCCGGTGGCGGGGATGAATTGGATGAAGGGGAGATCCTCGAGGCAGCGCTCGATCGCGGTCTCGGCATGGCTCGCGGGCAGGGCCCAGACGATTTCCTCCTCGGCCACGATCACCTGGCCTCGATCCTCTGCCTTGGCGGTGACGACGGCGGCATCGAGTTCACCCGCTTGGACCCGCCTTGTCAGATCGTCGGAGAGGCCCGTCGTCATTTCGAACCGCGCCTCCGGATGCGCGGCCCGGGCGTGGAGCAGCATGCCGGGCGCCAGCCGGACCGAGGCCGTGGGGACAAAGCCGATATGGTAGATCCCGCTGAGGCGCCCGGGCTCGGCCACCAAAGCGGTCATCTTGGCCTCGGCTGCCAAGACATCGCGGGCGGCCAATTCGACCTCCCGCCCCAGGGGTGTCAACTGCGGCGGACGGGTGGAGCGGTCGAACAGCGCCACGCCTAAGCTCGCCTCGAGGGTCTTCATCTGCATGCTAACTGCGCTCAGCGTCATGTTCAGCTCATGGGCGGCGCGCTGGAATGAGCTGGTTCGGGCGATGGTCACAAGGGTGGCAAGAGGCCTGTTCAGCATAAATTCAGGTTTCCTTAATTTATTCTCCAATCTTATTCGCTTGTTCTAAAACATCTAGTCCCCATACTCCTCCTATGATCGACTCACCAAATTGTGAAGACCTTGTGATCGCTGCCAGGGAGCTGGCCGAGACGCATTTCGCCGCCCGCGCGGCCCGTTGGGATCAGGAGCGCGCCTATTGTTGGGACAATGTCCGCGATCTGGCAGACGCCGAGCTGATGGGGATGACCATCCCCCAAGAGCTTGGCGGCCAAGGCGCCAGCTGGCATGACGTCGTCCGGGTGGTTGAAGAGATCGCCAAGCATTGTACGCTTACCGCTCGGGTGGTTGTCGAAGGAAATATGGGTGGCATCAGCGCGGTTATGGCCTATGGGACCGAGGCGCAGAAGCGGTTTTGCGCCCCGAAAGTGCTGGCGGGTGACAAGCCCGCGATTTGCATCACTGAGCCAGAGGCAGGCAGTGCGGCGACCGAGATGCGCACCACAGCCCGGCGCCAGGGCGACCGCTATGTTTTGAATGGCTCGAAGCATTGGATCACCGGCGGCGGGGTCTCTGAGCTTTATGTGATTTTCGCCCGAGTGCTGGACAGCGCGGGGAACGAGGAGGGGATTGGTGCGTTCCTCCTCCATGTCGACCCGGATCAGCCAGCGCCGAAAGGTTTCGAGATTGTCCGTCGCGAGCGGACCATGGGCCTCTGCGGGATGCCGGAGGCGGAGCTGGCCTTCACAGATCTCGAGATCTCGGAGGACATGGTCCTGATGCCACCCTCAGGCTTCAAGCGCGGTTTTGCGGATCTGATGAACGCGTATAACAGTCAGCGCGTCGGGGCGGGCACGATTGCCATGGGCGTGGCTGCTGGTGCGATGGAGCACGCCAAGCGCTATCTGCAAGAGCGTCACCAGTTCAGCCGTCCGATCGCGGAGTTCCAGGGCCTGCAATGGATGCTCGCCGATATGGACACGCAAATCCACGCGGCCCGGCTGATGCTGCATGATGCGGCGCAGACCTTGGGACCGACTGGGCGTTTCCCAGAACCAACAAAAGCGGCCCGGGCGAAACTCTTCGCCTCGGAGATGGCGATCAAAGTGGTCTCGGATGCGCTGCAGATGTTCGGTGCTCGCGGCTATGGCGCGGAGGAGCCGCTGGAGCGGATGTATCGCGATGTGCGCATGTTCACGATCGGCGGCGGCACGGCGCAGGTGCTGCGCAATCAGATCGCGGGCGCTGCCTTGGGCATGAAGACGCCACAAACGCGCGATGGGTACAGCCGCATGGCCGAGCGTGCCGTCCAGCTGGCCGCCGAGTAATCAGCCAAAGCGCGACAGCGCATAGCGCCCCAGATCCGGGTCGCCATTGCCGAGGAGATCGGCGGCGATCATCTCTCCAATTACGGGAGCGAGCGTCACACCACTATGGGTGACGGCAATCGAGAGGGTCGGTTGCCCAGGCACTGCGCCCAGGATTGGAAATCCGTCCTCTGGCATCGGCCGCTGGGTGATGCGGCGGTCCTCTTCGATCATGGTTGTGCCCGGAAAGAGCGCTTCCAAGGTCTCCAAGATACCAGCTGAGATCTCCTCCACGCTCTCCGCCGAATGCGTGCCCGCATAATCCGCGCCTGCGATGATCCGGCCATCGCCCATTTGCCAGAAATGCACCGCCGGGGCTGCTAGAAAAGGCTGGGCCAAGGGTGGCTGCGGATTGGTTCGGATCAGCATGCCCGGCGAGGGCGCGAGCGGCAGCCTGATGCCTAGGGCTTCGAGCAAAGGTATGGCGCCAAGGCCCGCGGCCAGGACGATCCGGTCGAAGCGCTGCTCAGTGTCCTCGTCCAGAGTCACCGTCTCGCCCTCGATGGCTGTCACCGATGCCCCATGGTGCAGCACGGCCCCTTTGGCCACCGCCGCTGAGAGGAACGCATGCGCAATCCGATCGGGATCGGCGACGCCTTCCTCCGGCGACCAAAGCGCGCGGCCAGGCGGCGCGAGGCCGGGGACAATTTGACGGATCTCATCAGCCTCAACGATCCGAGTTTGGGCGCCGAGGCGTTGATGCTCGGCCGCGACCGCACCCATCTCGCCGCGCCCATCCTCCCAGTTCAACGTGCCCGAGAGACGGATGGGAAGGCCCGGCAGCTCGGCAATCAGGGAACGCCAAAGGCCCATCGACCGCAGACGTAGCCGGAAATAGGCGTCGCTGCTCGAGAGATGGGCGTTGATCCAGGCGAGCGAACCCAGGGTGGCGGTCCGAGCCCGATCGGCTGGGTCGATCACGGTGACCTCAGCGCCTCGGCGTGTCAGGAAGTAGGAGATCGAGCCGCCGAGGATCCCAGCACCGATGACACAGACCCGCATGGCCTTACCGGATGAACTGGGGACGGAACCGGAACTTGGCCCGCATCTCCGGCGCCACATGGCGGTTCAGCCGCCCTGCGGCGACCCCGAAGAGCCCGATCAAGCCGAGGGTTGCGAGGATGAAGAACACGGCCACGATCGGATAGGCGACAAACGGGTTGAAGGTCTTCTCGGCGAAGTAGTTGGCGTAGTAGAGCGCATCGCCCTGCTGGCGCCAGGCGGGAAAGCTGGAGAAATAGACCAGCGTGGTCGCGTGGAAGAGGAAAATCGCCTCATTCGTGTAGCTCGGCCAAGCGAGGCGGAGCATTGTGGGCCAGACCACGCGCAGGAAGGTCTTGCGTGGGGTCATTCCGATGGCGTGGGCCGCCTCGATCTCGCCTTTGGGAACCGCCATGAGCGCGCCATAGAAGATCTGCGCGGAATAGGCGGTGGTGTTCAGGATCATCACGATCAGCGCCCCGAGCCAGGCGCGGGTCAGCCAACGGGTCTCTGCCGTGATCGTGGTCACGATCAGCGGGATATCGATCGAGAGCTTGGGCAGCAGGACAAACAGCTCGTAGGTGAAAAAGAACTGGATGAAGAGCGGCGTGCCCCGGAAGAGGTAGATGAACCCGCCCGCAAAACCTGAGAACCAAGGGTTCTGGCTGGCGCGGGCCAGCGCCACCAGGGTCGCCAGGCAAAACCCGAACGCGATGGCGATTACGGCGTAGTAGATGTTCCAGATCAGGCCGGAGCCGATCAGCACCACTTGCTCGCACAGGGTAATGTCGGCCCGGGGCAGAAGTCGCTCGCCCAGGCCAATCGCGCGCAGCGCATAGTCGGTAAAGGTCTCGGTGCAGCTCACGCCGCCACCCCGCCTGCGGTGGCTTGGCCGCGAGAAACCCGCACGGTGAGGCCCGCAAAGACTTTCTCAGACACCCAAGTGAGGCCCAGGTAGAAGACCAAAAGCCCGGAGAAATACCAGACTCGCCAATCCGGGTGCGGATAGTCGAAGGCCTGGGTCTTCAACCCGCCCAGTTCCCGCGCCCAATAGACGACATCTTCGATGCCCAAAAGGAAGAGGAGCGGAGTGGCCTTGACCAGGATCATCCAGAGGTTTGAGAGGCCTGGTAGGGCGTAAATCCACATTTGTGGCAGATGGATGCGGCGCAAGATCTGGCCGCGCGACATGCCAACCGCCTCGCCCGCCTCGATTTGGCCTTTGGGCACAGCCCGTAGTGCGCCATCGATCACATTGGCCGCAAAAGCGCCGAAGACGATGGCATAGGCGAGCAGCGCCAAGAGGAAGCCATAGGCCGAATGCACCCAAGGTTCGGCCGAGGACAGCGGCAGTTTCGCGATATCGCAAACCACGAAGTCATTGCCTCGGCGGATCGGTTCGGTGACTTCGGGGCAGAGGATCTGGTGGCGGATCCATTCCAGCCCCTGGTCGATGGCAATCGGCACAAAGAGGAAGAAGACAATGTCCGGGATCCCACGCACCATCGAGGTGTAGCCTTGGCCGAGCCATCGGACAGGCAGGATCTCAGAGCGCTTCGCAAAGGCGCCGCCGAAGCCGAACAAAAGCGCTGAAGGAGCCGCGAGGGCCATCAACAGGATGACCGTGCCGAAGCTGCTATAGAAGGCGAAGTGTTTGGGGGTCGTGAGGTAGCAGCTGAGCCACGTCATCCCCTCCTGGGATTTCGGGTCGCTGCAATACTCGAACATCAACTGCCCCCCAATGGTCGGCCCCGCCCGAGGGCGAGGCCGGAGCCTGGATTACCAGGTCAGCGACTCGTCGCCATCGAACCATTTCAAGATCATGGTATTGAGCGTCCCATCCTCTTTCACCGAGGTGATGGCGGCGTCGAACTTGGCTTTCAGCTCGGCATCGCTCTCGCGGATCCCCATGCCGGTGCCGCCGCCCAGCTTCACCAGCTCGACAATGACCAGCTCGCCATTGCTCTCATTCACGATCGGGTCGAGATAGTCTTTGTCGGCCAGAACCGCGTCGGCTTCGCCGTTTTTCACCGCAGCGATGGTCTCGTCGGGGGTGGAAAATTCGATCAGGGTCGCACCGCTCTCGGCCACATAGCCCGATTGGATCGTGTTGACTTGGGCTGTGATCACGCCGCCCTTCAGATCAGGCTCCGAGCCTGCCAGTGCCACATAGGCCGAGGGCGAGGGCGGAATATAGGCTTGGGTGAAATCGATGACCTTGTCACGTTCCTCGGTGATCGACATGCCCGCGATGATCGTGTCATAGTTGCTGGAGACGAGGTTCGGGATGATCGAATCCCACTCGTTCTTTACCCAGACGCAATCGAGGCCCGCGCGTTTGCAGAGCTCATCGCCCAGCTCACGCTCGAAGCCGTCTATCTCGCCGGCGTCGTTGATGAAGTTGTATGGCGGATAGGCGCCCTCGGTGCCCATGCGGACGGTGTCGGCCAAGGCGGGGGCGGCGATCAGCGCGCCCATGGCGGCGGCGATCAGGGTGATGCGAAGGGTCATATCTCTCTCCTGTCTTTCGCAGTTTAGAGAACACTGGCCAGGAAGGCCTGGCAGCGTTCCGATGATGGATTGCCGAAGACTTCCTCCGGCTTGCCTTCTTCTTCCACTTGTCCTTGGTGGAGGAAAATTGCTTTTGACGAGACCTCGCGCGCAAAACCCATCTCATGGGTGACGACGATCATCGTGCGGCCTTCGTCGGCGAGACCGCGCATGACGCGGAGCACCTCACCAACCAGTTCGGGGTCGAGGGCTGAGGTCGGCTCATCAAAGAGCAAAACCTTAGGCTGCATGGCGAGCGAGCGGGCAATCGCCACACGCTGCTGTTGCCCGCCCGAGAGTTGCGACGGGTACTGGCCGTGTTTCTCTGCGATCCCAACTTTGCCGAGAAGATCCATCGCCTCCTCGCGAACCTCGCTCGCGGGTCGGCCTTGAACATGGACCGGGCCTTCCATCACATTTTGAAGAACGGTCATATGCGACCAGAGGTTGAACGTCTGAAAGACCATGCCGAGTTGCGACCGCAAGCGGCTGATCTGGCGCGGATCGGCGCCTGTGGGGCGGCCCTTGCGATCCGTGCGGCAAAGGATCTCCTCGCCTTCTAGGACGATCCGGCCCTGATCTGGCGTCTCCAGGAAATTGATGCAGCGCAGGAAGGTCGACTTGCCGGATCCGGACGAGCCGATGATCGAGATCACGTCCCCTTTATAGGCGGTCAGCGACAGCCCTTTTAGGACTTCGAGACTGCCGAAGCGCTTGTGAATATCCTCGGCAATAAGGGTGGCTGTTTGATCCAGCATCCGCGATCCCGTCCCGTGACGGCTTCACGCTGGCAAGATTCTCGCCGCAGTGCAACAGGGATGTCACATATGCTGTCAGGAATGGACACTCGCGCGACGTCCGATCAAACTGATGGCACCGACTGCCGCTAAAATCAGCAGCGCGGATGCGGGAAGTGGGACATTTTCGATCGTAAAGCCGCGAAGGCGGATGCCCGCATTGCCATCGGGATTGACTGCGCTCCCCGAGATCTGGAGCGTGCTGACGGCGATCTCCAAGAGGGCTTCGGGCAGTTGGAAGGTTTGCCGACTGTTGTTCCCGCCCCCTCCAAAGCCATCTGAGCCCTGCTCTGCTAGAATGAAAGTATTGGGCGTTACTCCATTCAGGAGGATCGTTGCGGTCTCAATACCTTCTTGAAACTCCGAGAAGGTGATGTCCGAGATAAACACCGCTTGGGAGAAGGTTATGGTCAGAATGTCAGTTCCGGCGATGCGCGACCCTTCCTGACCACCGCCGCGCACACCCAAGCCAGCGCTCCCGGATTGGTTGATGTTTCTGCCGAGATTGGCTTGCGCTGTGAAGTCAAAGCCACTGTCCGAGAAACTCAGGACATTCTGGTTGTCCGGTGTCGTGCCGTTGAACGTAATCGTCGCCGCGTGCCCGGCGCCCACTGTCGACAGCGCTACCAAAGCAGCCAAGCACCAAAGACGCGTTCTCATATCAATCCCCCAAGTCATCTACACGGCTCGATCAACCATGTCGTGTATAGAGTAACGACGGCTCACCGGCATTTCCGGCGTTTGATCTACAGGTCACAGGATGAACATGGACGCTTAGAAGGATTTGGTTGGGCGGTCCATGACCTTTCGCCCGAACAAGCTTGCGGTCAGATCGACCATCAAGCTCGCGGTGCGCCCACGCTCATCCAGAAATGGGTTGAGTTCCACCAAGTCCAGTGAAGAGACCAAACCGCTGTCGGATAGCAGTTCCATGATCAGATGCGCCTCGCGGAAGGTGGCGCCTCCTGGAACGGTGGTTCCTACAGCGGGCGCGATGGTCGGCTCGAGGAAATCGACATCCAGGCTTAGATGAATGGTCCCACGCGCCTCTTCGACACGTGCAACGAAGGCGCGGAGCAACGGGGTAATCCCAAACTCGTCTATCTGGCGCATGTCATGGACGGTGATCTCATCTTCGATCAACTCATGATGCTCAGCCGGATCGACCGATCGGATGCCCATCATGCAGATCTGATTGGTTGGCACTTTGGCTGGCAGAGATGGAAAGATCCCCTCGAACCCATCCCGACCCGTGAAGTAGCCGACCGGGACACCATGGAGATTGCCACTCTCGGTCGTTGCCAGATCGTGGTAATCGGGATGAGCATCGAGCCAGAGGATGAACAGCGGCCGGTCCTCCTCAGCCCGACGCTTGGCGATACCCGCGACAGTGCCAGCGGCAATCGAGTGATCACCTCCCATGAAAATCGGTGTTTGACCCGCTGAACTGGCGGTGTACGCCGCGTCTGTTAGGGCTGTGGTCCAGGCGACGGTCTCAGCGAGGTTTCGGACTGCTGGATTACTATGATCGACATCAGGCAAAGCGCCGAGGCTCAGATTCCCATGATCGATCACCCTATGACCCAAGCTTTCCAACTGAGGCGCAAGCCGGGCTGTTCGAAGCGCGTCCGGGCCCATCAAGCAGCCAGGTTGGCTCGCTCCGGTTTGCACCGGCGCACCGATGAGGATGATGTCATGGGGCATTCTCGTCTCCAACGCAGTCCGCAGGCGACACTAGCCCGAGGGTCGGTCTGGACGAAGGGAAACTTGCCGCACAGCCGGCGCTTGCCAGGGTCAGGGGAAAGCGGTCAAGTGGGCCAGCTGGAGAGGGCCCCCGATGTTCGAGACAAACTCCCAAAAAACGCGTCTTGCCTCCGCGGCCGTTTTCATAGCTGCGTCGATCTGGGGCCTCTATTGGGTCCCGCTCCGGCTTTTCGTCGAAAACGGAGTGGATGGGTCCTGGACCGTCGCGTTGCTGAATGCGCCGCCCGTGCTGGTCTTGTTGCCATTTGTGCTTTGGAGGCACAAAGAGCTTCAAGGGCATCTGGGCCGGGCGGTCTTGATCGGGATCTTCGCTGGCGCGGGGCTTGCGTTCTATGCCAGCGGGCTGGTCTTCTCCTCGGTCGTTCGGTCAACGCTTTTGTTCTATCTTACACCTGTTTGGGCCACGCTGATCGGCCTCTTTTGGCTAAATGAGAGGGTCGAACCACTCCGTTGGTTGGCGATCGCGCTTGGCCTGATCGGGATGGTCCTGCTGCTCTCGGGCGGCGATGCGACCTCGCTGCCGCTCAATATTGGTGATCTCTTTGGCCTGATCTCGGGCGTGTTCTGGGCGACTGCTGCCGCGATGATCAAGCGCTACCCAGACACGCCGATTCTGGGGATGACCTTCTTTCAGTTCGCCGGATGCACTGCAATCGCGGCCCTGATCGGACTCGTCGCCGCTGTAACTCCGGCTCCAAGCGCCCAAGCGTTGGCAGACTCGCTTGCAGTCGCCGCCGTGGCTTCGATCGGGTTCATCCTGCCAACTGTTGTGATCATCTTTTGGGCGCAGCGGATCCTGTTCCCTGGCCGCGCCGGGCTCTTGATGATGTCCGAGGTTCTGGTCGCCGTAATCACCGCAAGCTTTTTCCTACCGGAAGAGCAGCTCTCGGCGCTGGAATGGTTCGGGGCAGGATTGATCCTGCTGGCATGCCTCGTCGAGGTTATGACGACACCAAAACCCGAACCTGCACCTTCTTAAGGAATTCGCCGCGCGCTTAAGCCCGCATTAAGCATGACCGGTAATCGTATGCCTGCGATCGCCGGATCGGTTGGGCAGAATGCTTGATCACCCCGTCGACGCATTCGGTGAAACCGTTTGAAGACTGTGAGAGATGGGCCGGATCGTCCTCCATATCGGAACCCACAAAACGGGCACGACTTCGATCCAGCGCTTTGCGGCGCAACATCGGGCGGATCTGTTGAAGGCTGGGATCTACTACCCCTGCTATTCCGAGATTGGTCGCCCGGCCCATTATGCACATCTCGATGTCGCCAAAACGATCATGGGGTCACCGACACGGCTTGGTGCTGATGGTTTGGCGGCGTTTGCCGCCCATATCCAGGCAACAGAACATCCCTTGACCCTGATCAGCGCGGAACCGTTTTGGCGCGGCCTTGGCGCAGGCACACGGCCTGACAACGAGGCCGCCTACTGGTCGGCCCGGCGGGCCTTTGTCGCACGCGTGGCCGAGGTCTTCCCGCCTGAGAGGACTGAGGTTCTCGTCGTCTTCCGCGGCCAGGCCGACTTCGCCGAATCGCTATTTCAGGAGGATGTGAAGGTCAATCGGTGGCGTCGCGGGATGCAGAAATTCATCGATCATCGCTGGTCCTACTTTAGATACGCTGAGCAAGCCGACCTGTGGGCTGCAGTCTTCCCTCGCCTGACGGCCCTGCCATATTCAAACTTGGTTGCCAAAGGCGATCTGGTCGCTGCGTTCTTTCAGCATCTTCATGTCGATCCAGCGCAATTGCCCCAGGCAGAGCGGTTCAACGAGTCGATCCAGCCCGATTTTGTGACCGCATTGCGTATGCTGAACCGATCGGACCTAAACAAAGCAAAGCTGCGTGAGATCCGCGACATGCTGTTGGCTCTCCAAAGTGCAGAAGATGTGAAAGCCTGGCCGAAGCGCTCTCTCTGGCCAAACGCCACGACCCGTGACGCT
>JBCDAS010000004.1:0-41084 GCA_039185235.1 Pseudomonadota bacterium | reverse complement strand
CGGGAGTTGGGCGTCGAGACGGCCTTTGCCGGTCGGGCGATCTGGCAGGGGCAGGAACTGGGCCTTCCGCTTATCTCGGAGGATGGCAATCACCTCGACCAACTCGGTGCCGTTGTCGCGGCGATTGTGATTTACCGGCAGGTCTTTGATACGGTCCCAGAGAAGCCGGAAGTTTGGCGGATCGCGATACCGTGGGCCGATCTCCTGGCTCTTACCGAGGTTGGGACTGCCGCTGGAAGTGGGAGCCGATGGAAACAAGTCCCGGTGGAGTGAGGCCAGTCTAGGCTTAGGTCCAAGTCGCGACCGGTGCACCCAGCACATCCAGATCGGGGCGCAGACCAAGCCCGGGCGTGCCCGGCGCCAGCACGCCACCATCCTGCATGGTTGCATCAAACGCGGCCGTCACTGTTGTCACCATATCCCGGCAGTCGAGGATGCAGCGGAGCATATGGGGTGGGACCGTCTGCCCCAAATGGCAGATCGCGGCAAAGGCGATGTGCGAGCCGACCGTCTCCTGCACGCTTAGGGTCAAGCCCGCGGCAAGGCAGATATCGCGCTGGCGGCGCCCGCTTGTCAGCCCGCCATTCTTCGAGATCTTCAGCCCGATCCCATCGGCGGCATCGTCGCGGATCAGCTGGATCAAGCTTGCCTCGTCGGTGGCGAGTTCGTCGAGGATGATCGGCACCGGGCAGCGGCGGCGAAGTGAGATCGTCTCGGCCCATGTAGCGCAGGGCGCCTCCAGCACGAAGTCGAGACCATCCGGCAAGAGACGCAGCATACGGAGTGCCGTCTCTGGCGTGAGCCCGCCATTGGCGTCGACCAGGAAGAATTCGCCTCGCTGACGATCGGCGAGGCAGGCCGCGATCCGCTCGGCATCCAGGGCAGGGCCGCCTTCGGCTTCGCTGGCGCCGATTTTGATCGAATGGCCGAGGTAGCCGCGCGTGCGATGATCGGCGACGCGGGCGCGCATTTCCTCTGGCGCGCCAGCATAAATCGAGGAGATGATCGGCATGCGCACCCCAGTGCGGCCCCCAAGCAGGTCGCAGACGGGCATCCCAACCGACTTTCCAAAGAGGTCCCAACAGGCGACATCAAGTGGGGTTTTCACATGGTTGTGCCCGACCAGCGCGTCATCCATACGCTGATTGATCCGATCGCAGAGGCGCGGGTCTTGGCCCAGGAGCGCAGGCGCGACTTCCTCCAGCCCAGCCCGCACGCCCCGCCCATGGGCGGCGATATAGGTCGCGCCAAAGGGCGTGCTCTCGCCCCAGCCTTCCGTGCCGTCTTCGCAGGTGATCCTAACAATGGTCGCGTCAAAGGACGTATATTCCCGCCCACCAGAGAGCTTATAGGTCGCCCCCGCATAGGGCAGGTCAGTTTGGAACGCGTCGATGCGGGTGATCTTCATCTGAACCTCTGGCAGAGCGGGATCTTCTCCATGCCTCTCAATCCAAGATGCTGCAAGTCTGGATCGGTGCTGGACGGCTCGGGCCATCCCGGTCACACTTGGCACGATGACAGAAAGTGACCCTCCCATTCTGCTGGAAACCGGCTTCTACCGTCTGGTCGAAGGGCGCCATGGCCGGTTTCTGATCAACCCTCGCGATACGGTGATTGGCCGGTCTCTGGCGGTTTATGGCGAGTATAGCGAGGAGGAATGCGTTGTGCTCTGCCAGATCCTAGCACCTGGGGGTGTCGCGATCGAGGTTGGGACCAATATCGGGGCGCTGACCGTGCCACTCGCACACCATTTGGGGCCAGATGGCTTGCTCTACGCGATGGAGCCCCAGCCGCTGATCTTCCAACAGCTTGCGGCCAATCTGGCGCTCAACGATCTGGTCAATGTCGCGGCGATGAATATGGCGATCGGTCGCGAAAGCGCGTGGATCGGCATGGCGCGGCTGGACCCTGAGATTGAGATCAATAGCGGCGGTGTCCCGCTTGATCAGATCAGCAGTCAGGGTGAGATGGTCCGCGTTCAAATTGCCCGGCTGGACGACGTGATCGACCCGCCTCGCCTTGATCTGATCAAGATCGATGTCGAGGGGATGGAATTGGACGTTTTGGAGGGGGGCGCGGCCCTGATCCAGCGCTTCCGGCCGGTGCTTTATCTCGAATGCAATCAAAGCGCCTCGGAGATCCTGATCCCAAAACTAGCGGAGCTTGGCTATAAGGCTTGGTGGCATGTGCCGCCGCTCTTTAACCCCGAGAACCATGCTGGCCGGGCAGAGGATGTCTTCCCCAACACCTACAGCTTTAACCTGCTCTGTTTCCCCGAGGAGAATGCCCCCAAGGTCGAAGGTTTGGAGCCGGTCGCAGGTCCAAGCGACCATCCGATACGCTGGTCAGGCGGCGGGGCGGCGCGTGACGCCTTGGAAGGTGGGGAAGCGCATCATCCGCTCCCATAGGAAATCGCCATAGACAAAGGGCGCGCCTGCGCCTTCGAACAGGGGTTCGATCCTGGCATCCACGGCGGGCTCAAAGAAGAAGGGGACCGAGAAGCGTTCTTCGACCCCACCGATCACCCGGTGTGGCGTGGCCTTGATCCGGCTTGCGGTCCAATCCTCGATCATCTGGCCGAAATTGACGACCAGACCGTCAGGCGCCGGTGGCACATCGATCCAGGCGCCGTTGGGGCCGCGCGCTTGCAAGCCGCCGGTCTGGTCTTGCCAGAGAAGGGTCACAAAGCCCGAATCCGTATGCTCTCCGGTCATCATGTAGCGGGTCTCGCCGCTGGCAAGCATGACATGGCGGTGCTGGGGGATCGCCGCCGGGTGATGGGCGGGATAGCGGAAGAGGCGCAGGGTGGAGATGGAGCGGTTGAACAGCCGATCGACCAAGGCTTCGTCCTTGCCGATCCCACGCAGGACCGAGCGGGTCAGCGCGCGGCCAAGCGTATCCATCGCGCTGTAGTACTGGGCAGCGGCGGCCTGCCAGCCCGGCAAATCGGGCCTCGGAGTGGGCTCGGTCAGGGGATCGGCCGGGTTGCTCGGAAAGCCCGGATCCGCGATGTCGGGCCCGATATCGTAGCCATCGACCATATGGTTGGCACTGGGGTCCGACGGGAAATAGCCGCGATAGATGTAAGGCGAGGCCGGATCGTATTTGTTGCGCAGAACGGTCTGGCGGATCTCACTCTCGGCGTTGAAGAAGGCGAGGAGGTTTTGGCGCGGGGCGCTCAGGCCCAGCGTCTGGTCAACATGGGAGAGCGTTAGGAAGCCCGATCCCGATGCGCCGCCTAAGATCGCTGTATCGGCCTGGCCGGCGAGGACGTCACGGACATCGATGATTGGGATCATGGGCGCCTCCTGGAGCTTTACTAGGTCTGAAGCGGGGCCGCGGGTCAATGGTCAGATTGGATCTGCTCGCCTGCCGGGCTAGCCTTTCGCCTATGTCCGAGAGCGACCCAATCTGCCCCCTCTGCCTGCGCCCAATCCCAGCAGAGGCCAAGCAGTCGCTGCATCATTTGGTGCCAAAGCTGAAAGGCGGCAAAGGCGGCCCGGTCGTGCGGCTCCACCAGATCTGCCATAACGAGATCCACGCGACGCTGAGCGAGGCGGAACTGGCGCGGGAATGGAACACCGTAGAGAAGCTGCGCGACCACCCGAGGCTCGCGAAATTCATCGCCTGGGTGGCGAAGAAACCCCCGACCTTCCACAACCGCAGCGCGGGCGGGCGGCGCAAGCGCTAGGCAGGGCTGCGCGCTTCCCAGGAGAGGTTTGGCCGGGATTGCTTGAGACGCGCTGCCCCACCCACCCGCGCGCAGCCCTGCTGAGAGGCTTGCCTTTCGACCGGGCTCTGCTAAGTCGCGAGCCCATGAGCGAGAGAAGCATTCTCATCACCGGCTGTTCCTCGGGGATTGGCTATCACGCGGCGCATGCGTTGAAGGATTTGGGATGGCGGGTGTTTGCCTCCTGCCGCAAGCAGGCTGATTGTGACCGGTTGATTGGGGAGGGGTTGGAGAGCCCGCGGATCGACTATCAGGACACAGGCAGCATTGCCTCGGGTCTTGCCGAGACCCTGGAGGCAACCGGCGGCACGCTTGATGCGCTTTTCAACAATGGGGCCTATGGCATTCCGGGGGCGTGCGAGGATTTCCCGACGGACGCGTTTCGTGAGCTTTTCGAGGCGAATTTCTTTGGCTGGCATGAGCTGACCCGCCAGGTTTTACCGGTGATGCGTGAACAGGGGCATGGGCGGGTGATCCAGAATTCCTCGGTGCTTGGCTTTATCGGGCTGAAGATGCGGGCGCCTTACGTGGCCTCGAAACATGCGCTGGAAGGCTATACGGATGTGCTGAGAATCGAGCTCCGCGACAGCCCGATCCATGTGGTTCTGATCGAGCCCGGGCCGATTAAGACGGATATCCGCATCAAATCTCAGCCGCACTACGAGCGCTGGATCAAGGGCAAGCCTAGCGTCTGGTCCGACTTCTACCGCGAAGAGGTCGAGCCACGGCTCTATGCGGGCACAGCGCCTGCCGATTGGGGCGAGTTGCAATGCGATGCGGTGACCAAGAAGCTGATCCATGCGCTGGACAGTTCCCGTCCGCAACCCAGATACTACGTCACACAGCCGACCTATCTGGCCGGCACATTGAAGCGGATCCTGCCCACGCGCATGATCGACTTCATCCTGCGCTAGTTGGGGAAGCAGATGTCTGGAGCCATGATGACCATCGCGGTCCTGTTTTGCCTCGTCACCGCGGCGGTGCTGGCGATTGGCATCCTTGGCTTTGGGTCTGGTCGGACCTCGGGCTCGACCTCGAACAAGTTGATGGTGTTCCGCATCCTCTTCCAGTTTGTCGCCCTTTGTTTCATCATGGCGGCGGTTCTCTTTGCAAAGAATGGCAGCTGAATATGGTCGTTTTGAACAAGATCTACACGCGCACGGGTGATGCGGGGGACACGGCGCTGGGCGATGGCAGCCGGACGTCGAAGCATGGTGCCCGGGTCACCGCCTATGGCACGGTCGATGAGGCCAATGCCTGTGTCGGGCTGGCGCGCCTCCATGCCGAGGGGGAGATGGACGCGGCGCTGAGCCGGATCCAAAATGACCTGTTCGATCTGGGCGCCGATCTCTGCCGCCCGAATATGGAGCAGGACGCAGAGGCCGAGTATCCGCCCTTGCGCATGGCGCCCAGCCAGGTCGAGCGGCTGGAGGCGGAGATCGATGGGATGAATGCGGATCTGCAACCTCTGCGCAGTTTCGTCCTGCCCGGCGGCTCGGCCTTGGCGGCCTACCTGCATCAGTGCCGCACGGTTTCGCGCCGGGCGGAGCGGTTGACCGTGGAGCTCTCGGCGACCGAAGGGGTGAACGCCTCGGCGATTAAGTATCTCAACCGGCTCTCGGATTGGTTCTTTGTCGCCTCGCGGGTTGCGAATGGCAATGGCAAGGACGATGTGCTGTGGGTGCCGGGGGCCAATCGCTGAGCCTCCGATTTCAAGGAGGTCGCCCATGTCCCGTCCCAAACTGATCGGTATCAACCATGTCGCTCTCGAGGTCGGCGATATCGACGAGGCTTTGGCCTTCTATGGCAAGTTCTTTGACTTCACGCTGAGGAGCAAATCCGCCTCGATGGCATTTATCGATTTGGGTGATCAGTTCATCGCTCTCTCGAAGATGGACGAGATCACGCGGGACGAAGAGCGCCATTTCGGCCTGGTGGTGGATGACCGCGAAGGTCTGCGCGCGCGGTTGGAGGCCGAGGGCGTCGAGATCGTCACCGAACGCCGTCTCGATTTCATGGATCCCTGGGGCAACCGGATCGAGATCGTGCCCTATGTCGATATCCAGTTCCTCAAGGACCGAGCTGTGCTGGATAAGCTGGGTGCGGAGGATCTGAAAAAGACCGATGCAGCCAAGGCTGAGCTCTCGAAAAAAGGGATCACACCCCCGACAGAGGCGTGACTTTTCGCGCCCAGCGGTTTCGGTTAGGTATGGCCTGCCTCTGGGGTGATGGGAGAGATGGCTTTGCGCGTTTGCCTGCCGATTGCGGTTAGCTTGGTGCTATCCACAGCCGCCGCTTGGGCGGTCGAGCCGGTGCTTTCGCCTGATGCTGTGCCAGCCGCCAAACCCACCGATCAGGCGCAGGCATATCTCAGAGCGAACCGGTGGGAGGTTGGCCGGATCTGTGACGCGATCCGGGAGGCGGCGGATCTGCATGGCCTGCCGCGGGCCTACTTCACGCGCCTGATCTGGAAAGAGAGCCGCTTTGATATCAAGGCGATATCTCCCGTTGGGGCTCAGGGGATTGCGCAGTTTATGCCTGCGACAGCGAAGGAGCGCGGCCTTGAGAACCCGTTCGATCCGGCGCAGGCGATTCCGGCCTCGGCGCATTACCTGGCTGATCTGAAAGCCCAGTTTGGCAATTGGGGGTTGGCCGCGGCGGCCTATAATGGTGGCCCGGATCGGGTCGCTCGGTTTGTGAAGAAACGCGGTGGGCTGCCCTTGGAGACGCGGGACTATGTGCTCTCGATCACCTATCGCCCGGCCGAGTGGTTCCGGGTGCCGGGCCGCGAGGTCGAGCCGCGCCCCTTGGACGCGAAGCTTGGATTTGACGAGGCCTGCCGCCAAATCCCCATTGTGCGAACCCGCGCGATCCTCGCCACATCGCCAAGCCAGCCCTGGATGGCGCAGCTCTCGGTTGGGATCAATCGCAGCGCGGCGAAACGGGCGCTCGACCGGGCGCGCAAGCGTTACCGCAAACTGGTCAGCGGGCGTCCGACCTCGATCAGGCGGGTCCGGACCGCTGGCATCCTGCGCTATATCGGAGGTGTCGGTGTGCAAAGTCGCACCGAGGCGCAATTGATCTGCGCCCAGGTGCAAAGATCGCGCGGGCATTGTGTTGTGCGACGCAACCGTTGAGCCTTAGCGCCCGAAGCTGACCACCTCACCACCGGCAATCGTGTGCACCAGTCGCCATGGCCCCGAGGTATCAAGCACGACAAGATCGGCGCGCTTGCCCGGAGCGATCTGCCCGCGATCTGCCAGGCCCATCGCCTCGGCCGGGTTGCGCGATACGATGTTCCAGGCGGATTCGAAGGATCGGACACCCTTGCGCACCAGTCGCTCGGCGGCATTGATCTGGCTGGGATAGTAGTAGTCCGAGGCAAGGATTGTGCAGAGCCCCTCGCGGATCGCCTCCTCGGCCGAGAGCATCCCGAGATGGCTGCCGCCGCGGATCACATTCGGCCCTCCCATAATCACCGGCTCGCCCGCATCATGGGCTTCTTCCGCGGCGATGCGGCTGAGCGGGAACTCGCAAACCGTGGCGCCAAGCGCGCGGAAGCTTTGCCGGTCCTCAATCGTGCGGTCGTCATGGGAGAGTATGATCGCACCCGCCGCCAGGGCCATCTCGGCGACCTCCTTGATCTTGGCGGGGACATCGCCGCGCCGGGCGCCTGCCTCCTCGGCCATGGCCATGTAGACTTCGGGCGTGCAGCCCGTGCGCTGTGCCCATTTGGTCAGTTTGGCCTGATCGACGCTCCCGATCATCGCGAGTGTGGCAGTGGTGTGATCATTGAAGGCCAACGAGGGCTTCGGATCACGTTTCAGCCAGACCGCGATGTCCTCGATTGCATCATGGGCAAATGTCTCCCAGCGGAACTGCACCCGGTGATCTGCCATAAGCGTTGGGCCGAGCTTGGCGAGACCCTCCATGAACACGCGTCCCGTCTCCAGACTTCGGGCGCCGGGCTCCCACGATAGGGTCAGTCCGTGGAAGGCCGTTGTGATCCCATGGGCCAGCAACTGCCGGTCGACCGAGCGCATCGCGATGTCAAAGTCGATGCCAACGCCCGGGCGCGGATGGAGCTCCTGCTCAAAGGCATCGCCATGGACGTCAACGATGCCGGGAAGGATGTAATACCCGCTGCAATCCACCACCTGGCCATGCGTTAGGTTCTCCGAGATCAGTCCATCGGCGAGTGACAGATCCATCTTTTGAAGCCCTGCATCGGGCAGCAGGACGTGACCTCCGGAGAGGGTGAGTGCATGTGACATGGCATAGGACCCGCATTGGCTGGTGAGCGGGCATGGTCTACCTGGAAGATGCGATGGACGAAAGGGTGGCGGCAGGTTATTCCATGGCAATTCCGGCGACCGGGGCGCTTTCGGCAACAGGCGTCCTGGGACAGGGTGTCTCAGGGTCAGAACAGCCCTTGCCATTAACTTGACGTGTACGTAAACCAATGCCAGCCAGAGTTGGCGATTCCCTGTTCTCCGCCGTCGTTTTTATCGGAGAGTGGGTCAACCAACTCGTTAAGCAGAGTGCAGAACTCTGGGCCATGAGCCCGCAAACCGATGGAGAAACGCCAATGAAGGTCCTGGTGCCGGTCAAGCGCGTGATCGACTACAACGTGAAGGTCCGTGTGAAAGCGGATAACTCCGGTGTCGACCTCGCCAATGTAAAGATGTCGATGAACCCGTTCGACGAGATCGCGGTCGAAGAAGCGATCCGGATGAAGGAAGCGGGTAAAGTGACCGAGATCGTCGCCGTCTCGATCGGCGTGAAACAGGCGCAAGAAACCCTGCGCACCGCGCTCGCCATGGGTGCTGACCGCGCGATCCTGATCGAAGCCGCAGACAGCACCGACACGGATATCGAGCCGCTGGCCGTCGCCAAACTGCTTGCCAAAGTGGTCGAAGAAGAGACCCCGGGCCTGGTGATCTGCGGCAAACAGGCGATCGACAACGATATGAACGCCACTGGCCAAATGCTTTCGGCCCTGCTCGGCTGGTCGCAGGCGACTTTCGCGTCGGAAGTCGATGTGGACGGCGACAGCGCGACCGTCACCCGCGAGGTCGATGGCGGCCTGCAAGTGATCAAGGTCCAAATGCCAGCGATCATCTCGGTCGATTTGCGCTTGAATGAGCCACGTTATGCCTCGCTGCCCAACATCATGAAGGCGAAGAAAAAGCCGCTCGATATGAAGACGCCGGCGGATTACGGCATCGATGTCGCCCCGCGCCTGAGCGTGGTCGAGACCGTCGAGCCGCCAGCCCGCAAGGCTGGCATCAAAGTCGGCTCGATCGACGAGCTGATCACGAAACTCAAAGATGAAGCGGGGGTACTCTGATGGCTGTTCTTCTTCTTGGTGAAGTTACCAGCGGTGAGCTTGCGATGGATGCCACTGCAAAAGCGGTCACCGGCGCCAAAGCACTGGGCGATGTAACCATTCTCTGTGCCGGTGCCTCGGCTTCTGCCGCCGCGGCGCAAGCTGCGACAATCGACGGTGTGTCGAAAGTGCTCTGTGCCGAGGACGCGTCCCTGGGTCACCGCATGGCGGAGACCACGGCAAACCTGATCGTGAGCCTCGCAGGCGATTACAGCCACCTCGCAGCACCCGCGACCACGGATGCCAAGAACATCATGCCTCGCGTCGCAGCCCTGCTCGACGTCATGGTGATCTCGGACGTGATTGAGGTCAAAGACGGCGATACCTTCGTGCGCCCGATCTATGCCGGCAACGCGATCCAGACCGTGAAATCGGCCGATGCGACCAAAGTCCTCACGATCCGAACCGCGACCTTTGACGCAGCTGGTCAGGGCGGATCGGCCCCGGTCGAGAACGTCTCAGCGGCCGAGAACCCAGGCCTCTCCGAATGGGTCGAGGACAAAGTCGTCGAGAGCGACCGTCCAGAGCTCACCTCGGCCAAAGTCGTCATCTCCGGCGGCCGTGGTATGGGGTCGGAAGAGAACTTCGCCCTGATCGAGAAAGTTGCCGACAAGCTGGGTGCCGCCACTGGCGCCTCGCGGGCCGCGGTCGACTCAGGCTACGCCCCGAACGATTGGCAGGTCGGCCAAACCGGCAAGGTCGTGGCCCCTGACCTCTACATCGCGGTCGGTATCTCGGGCGCCATCCAGCACCTCGCTGGGATGAAGGACTCAAAAGTGATCGTCGCGATCAACAAGGACGAAGAGGCCCCGATCTTCCAGGTCGCCGATTACGGCCTGGTGGCGGACCTCTTCGACGCCCTGCCGAAGCTCGAAGAAGCCCTCGGCTGAAAGTGACTTTGCCTGGGGCGCGGGTCCTCTCGGTGCCTCAGGCGGCCTAAGTCATTGATGTGGAATCATTTTCGAAGCTGTCTAAGGCTTTGATTTTCTTATTGAAATTAGGGTCTATCTGTTTATAATAATAATGTGGCCGGGAGCGATCTCGGTCGGCTAGCTTAAGCTAGCTATTTGCACTTACTCGGGGTCGAGCGACGATGCGGTTTTACCGACACGTTTTTCGGCCCCGGTTTTTTCCCAGAACGAACTTGCCTGGGCTTCGTCGTACAACCTTTCTTGGTTGTTGCCATCTGCATCACCTCCTTCCTGTCGCAAGATGCGGACGATATTGAGGTAAGCATGCTCCCGGCCACGACTTGTAGTGTACTGAAGCAATTTGTTGTTGTGGAGTCCTTTTTGCTGCACTGTATGGAGTGATAGATGATCCAACCGAAGCAGAGCAGGATGCACATCAACCCGACCCGCGCGCAGTTCGACCAGCTCAAGCGCCTCGACCGAGAAGCGCCGGTTTCGATGCTCAATCTCGTGCGATTGCGCGCGAAAGCTGAGTACGAGGATGGCCGTGAGGCGACGGGGGCCGAGGCTTACACCGCTTATGGCCGCGAGAGTGGGAAGTTCTTCAAACAGGTTGGCGGTGAGTTGATCTGGCGCGGCAATCCGCAATTGGTGCTGATCGGGTCCGAGGCAGAATTCTGGCATATCGCCTTTATCGCCCGCTATCCCTCGGTCGGAGCCTTCATGGCGATGGTGACAGATCCCGGCTATCAGGCCATTGTCTATCACCGTAACGCAGGTGTCGAAGACAGCCGCCTGATCGCCATGGGCGATCGTCAGGCAGGTGGTGGCTTCGGCTAGACCCGGGAGGACCCAGATGAGCTCGAGCACACAAATGATGCTGGGCGCTTTGGTAACGATCCTCGGAATGATCATCCACACAGCCGTGTTGTTTGGGGGCCGAGAGGTTTTGGAAGCCTCCGCCATCGCTCTGGGGGACGCGCGCTTCTGGATCTTCTGGACCGCGACGACGGTTGTGGTGGTGCTGGTCGTGCTTTTTGGCCATGCGATCCAGATCACCATGTGGGCGCTGATGCTGGTCTGGATGCGCGCGATCGACGATTTCGACGATGCGGTCTATTTCGCCCTCGTGACCACCACGACGCTGGGCTATGGCGACATCACATTGGGGCGCAAATACCGCATCTTTGGCGCGACCGGGGCGCTAAGCGGTTTGGTCACCTTCGCCCTCTCGACCGCGTTCCTTGCCGAGAACCTCGAATATGAGCTGCGCATCACCACCGGGTGAGGCGGATTTTTTGCAAGGCCGCTTGCAATGGCAGAGCCCAAGCCCATACTTGGCCATCGCAGCGCACAAAAGAGGCGCCTTAGAATAACCAGGGGATAGCTTGCGATGAGCATTCGCACGATCGGCGTCGTTGGCGCCGGCCAAATGGGCGCCGGGATCGCCCAGGTCTTTGCCCAGGCGGGCTATGAAGTCCATCTCAACGATGTGAATCCAGCGGCGCTGGAAGCGGCGCATGGCCGGATCGTCAAAGGGCTCGACCGGCTGGTCTCCAAAGACCGCCTCAGCCCCGAGGAGCATGCAGCCACTGTCAGCCGGATCCAACTTGAAGTGGCGCTGACGGATCTGGCACCCCTGGACCTCATCATTGAAGCGGCGACCGAGAACGAGCAGATCAAGCACAAGATCTTTGCCGAACTGACCCCACATCTGGCGCCGCAGACGATCCTGACTTCGAACACCTCGTCGATCTCGATCACGCGCCTAGCCTCGGCCACTGACCGGCCCGAGCGCTTCATGGGCTTTCACTTCATGAACCCGGTTCCGATCATGCAATTGGTCGAGTTGATCCGCGGGATCGCAACCGATGAGGAGACGTTCAAGGCGCTGAAAGCCCTGGTCGATTCGATCGGCAAGACCGCAACCACCTCCGAGGATTTCCCCGCCTTCATCGTCAACCGCATCTTGCTGCCGATGATCAATGAGGCGATCTACACGCTCTATGAGGGCGTCGGCTCGGTCCAGAGCATCGACACGGCGATGAAGCTCGGCACCAACCACCCGATGGGCCCGCTGGAGCTCGCCGATTTCATCGGCCTCGATGTCTGCCTTGCGATCATGAACGTGCTGCATGAAGGCCTGGCGGACACGAAATATCGGCCCTGCCCGCTTTTGGTAAAATATGTCGAGGCGGGTTGGCATGGCCGCAAGACCGGGCGCGGCTTCTATGACTATCGCGGAGAGGTCCCGGTCCCGACGCGTTAGATCTCGTAGCCCAAGCGTTGCGCCCAGGGCTGCAGTGTATCGAGCACCGGTTCGATCTGCGGATAGCCTTGCCATCGGCTCCGCACCGGCTCCCAGAACCCGCCCATATCGTCCGCCCAGTCGAGGCCAAGATCGCCCAAGAAGGGTTGCAAGGCAGCCTCGGGATCCGTGTTCAATGCCTCGATGCGGATCTGATACGCGTTCAGCGCCAATCCCTCCTGAGCGCCCGTCCAAACACCCATTGCAAGACTGTAGAACGCGGCTGTGTCTTCGAGATCGATGAGATTTGCCGTCATATCATCCAACGGCAGGTTCGCCATAAAGGCCCCCAGGACCGCGTCGCAGGGATGCTCCAAAAGCAGCAGGAACCGCGCTTCTGGGAAAAGGCGATGCAGCAGGGGCACATGCGCGATGTTCAGCGGTTGGCTGTCGATGATCTGGGCAATTGATCCCTGACCGCCCGAAAGGCCTCCGCGATAGGCAGTGCGCATTGTCTCGAGCTGGGCTTCGCTGAGACCATCGAGCACGGGACGGGTCGCGGGTCCGTCGACCAGTGCTTTCGCGGTGCTCGACATCCGGCCGCCTTTGATCAGCTGAATTGCCGGATGACCGGCCAAGATCGTCTCGAGCCGGACCAGCGCGGGCCCGGGCATCCCGACCAAGAACGTCAGATCAGAGCCGCCTTCCGTCGCCGCTCCCTCCGCCGCGCTCACGTCATCGAGCGAGAGTTTGACCTCGGCGATGTCATCGACCGCGCGCAAGGGATCAACTGATGGGGCCGCTGGCCCGGCGCCAATCAGCGCGTTCATCTGCTCGGCACTCTGGAATGCTTCTGCGGTTTTGCCCAGCCGATCCCGCGCCTCCGCGATCGTTTGCGCTTGTTTTACCTGCAATGGATGGGGAAGCTCCTCCGCGAAAATCGCGTCCAGCATCTCACAGGCCTGGGCATACTCGCCCTGACGCGCCGCCAGAACACCGGACCAAAAGCGGATCTCTGCCTCCCAGGCACCAACGGCCTCGCTCGCCTCGGCGACCGCTTCGGCCAGATCTGGGATTTTACCGGCTGCATCAAAGGCGGCGCAAAGACCGCTCCAGCCTTGGGTCAAGCTTGGATCGGTCGTGAGGGCGGATCGGAAGCTGTCAATCGCTTGATCGGGCCGGTTGAGCGCGGCCAGAACGCCGCCGCGTGCGATCAGATCGCCCGGCTTTGGATCTCGCTCGATCACCAGATCATAGGCGTCCAATGCCTCTTCAAGGCGCGACAGGCCCTGCAGTAACTGCGCCCGGCGCCGCGCGAAATCTGTCTTGGCCGGATCGAGTACTACGGCCTGAGCGAGGCTCTCCAGCCCCGCCTCCAGATCCCCGGTCTCGATCAAGCACGTCCCTAAATTGCCATGGGCATCGGCCAATTGACCATTCAGCCTAATCGCCTCTCGATAAGATCCAACCGCCTCGTCAAACTGGCCTTGCTGGCGCAGCGCATTGGCTTTGTTGTGATGCGCCTGAGCATAAGTGGGATCGATCTGCAGCGCCTCGTCATAGTGCTGGATCGCCTCCTCAAACTCGCCAAGCTCCGCTTTTGCGGCGCCAAGATTGTTATGCGCGGGCACGAGGGTTGGATCGAGGGCGATCGCGGCCTCGTATTTCGAGACGGCCTCCGCATATTCGCCTTTGGCAGATAGCGCCGCACCAATCATGTTTGGCAGGATCGGCAGGTTGGTCAGGGTTTTGGCCATCTCCTCGGCCTGGGCGATGACGTCATCATGCTTGCCCTGGTTGAAGAGTTCGATCAGCCCCTGCAGCTCGGCCCGGATCCGGCCATGGACCTCCGCTCGCGTATCGGTGCGCAAAGCCTTCAGCGCCTTCGCCGCGCGTTTGTTTGCAGGAAACCGCTTCAGCACATCTTGGTAGATCGCGCGCGCCTCATTGGTCTTGCCCTGCGCCACGAGCGCCTTTGCCTGCCGCATCGCCTGATCGACCGAGAGCGCTTTCGCCATGTTCTGCCCCGTTATGTGCTGTTTGTATCGCCTCCGGGTAACGCGAAGTTGAAACTTCAGCAACAGTCCTGCTACCGCTCCTAGCAACGATGCTGCCTGAGGCTATATTCCGCGATGTGCCGAGCTGATGAAGGAGACTGTTCATGCGCCAGATCACAAAAACCCTCGCCGCGACAGGCCTGGCCTTGTTCCTGGCGGCGTCTCCCGCGGCATCCGAGCCTTACATTCTCGACAAAAGCCATGCGCATGTGACCTTCTCGGTCGATCACCTTGGTTTTTCGACTGTGCAAGGCTCGTTCCGCGAATTTGATGCAGAGATCGCGTTTTCGCCCGAGAAGGTCGAAGAGACCCAAGTGCGCTTCGTGATCCAGGCTGCAAGCGTCGACACGCAATGGCCTGCTCGCGATGAGCATCTGCGCAGCAAGGACTTCTTCAATGCGAAGAAGTACCCCGAGATCATCTTTCAGTCCAAAACGGTGACGCCGAACGGTACAGATACTGCAGTGATCATCGGCGATCTGACCATGGTGGGCGAGACCCGCGAAGTGAGCCTGGAAGCGAGGCTGAACAAAATGGGGCCGTCCCCCTTCAACCCGGATGTGAAGATCGCAGGATTTACCGTGACGGGCGAGATCGACCGCTCGCAATTCGGGATCAATTTCGCAGCCCCCGCGATTGGGGTGCAGATCCCGATTCGCATCGATCTTGAAATCAGCCCCGCCGGGTGAGGTGATGCAGCGCCTTTTTCTTGTTTTGGCGCTTCTCATGGTGCCGCTGTCAGCCTCGGCCAGCGGCTGGACGGTCGACCAGGCGCGATCAGAAATTCTGTTCACTTACGAGCGGGCAGGCACGCCCGATCAAGGCAAGTTCCATGAGTTTGCGGGCGAGGGTTTTCTGGATCTCGATGATCTTGAAGCGACACGGCTTTGGATCCGGATTGAGAGCGCAAGCATTGATCTCAACGATCGGGTTGCCAGCGCCTTTGCCACCTCGGCGGAGTGGTTCGACAGCAAGAACCACCCGCTGGTGGTATTCGAGCTGACCGGGATCGAACGGCTGGATGGTACGCAATATCTCTCAACCGGCGATCTGACGATCCGGGGGGAGACAAAGCGCGTGGAAGTGCCGATCGATCTGAGCTTTGTGCAAGGTGAGGCGCTTGCCAAAGGCGATATCCGGATCAATCGGGTTGACTATCTGCTGGGCGTCGGACCCGGCGCGGCCTTCGTCACCATTGGCAAAGAGGTCTCGGTCAATTTCGCATTGACGGCCGTGCCGGTGGATTAGGACGCGTCATGGCAATCATGAACCACAAAGAGAGCTGGGGCCTGATCGCCCGGCTTTTGCATTGGGCCAGCGGCGCTGTGATCCTGTTTATGCTGGGGCTCGGGGTCTACATGACCCAGTTCGTGACGGACATCTACGCGCAGTTTGGCCTGTTCCAAACTCACAAGAGCTGGGGGTTCGTCGCCTTTGCCCTGGGGATCTTGCGACTTGTGTGGCGGGCGGTCAATCCGACACCGCGTCTGCCTGACGGCATGACCGGTTGGGAGATACGCGCCTCGCAACTGTCCCATGGCTTGCTCTATCTCCTGATCTTCGCGCTGCCGATCTCAGGCTGGCTGATGTCCTCGGCCTCGCCGCTGCAGGACAGCTATGGGATCAAGAACATGGTGTTTGAGCAGTTTGAATACCCAGATCCCTTCGTTCCGGGAAGCGAGAGCCTCGAGACGGTGTTCGGCACGATCCACACCGGCTCTGCCATCGCGATTGGGATCATCGTCATGATCCATATCCTGGCGGCACTAAAGCATCAATTCGTCGCGCGAGATGGCCTCATCCGGCGCATGATCCTCGGTCGCTGAATAGCAAAGCAACGCAGTTTTCAGTCCGCTCGCGCGGAGCGTCGACTGGGCGCCAGCGGGCCATCTGCGCGCAAGCGCGCAGCAGGAGGGCGCGCCCTCCTGATCCGTTCAAAGAACGGATATGGCCCGTTGGCTCCCAGTCGACGCGGTGGCGCTCAACGGGAGAGTTTTGCTCTGATTGCGATGCCCGAAATGGGGGGTCTTATCCTTGCTCGCCCACAATGCGGCGGATGATTGCTTTTGCTTCGGCGCTGTCCCATTCAGCCTCGCCCAGGAGCCTGGCAACCTCGCGCCCATCGCGGCCCAGAATGATCGTCATCGGCAGTCCAAACGCACCCGCCTCGCGCGCGAGCTCGGATTTCTGGTCGCGATAGACACCGAGATGCTGGATCTCAACCTCGCCGAAAAATCTGTCGATTTTATCCCGGCTGCCCCGGTCCGTAGAGACCGCCATGACATAGACATCCTCGCCATTCATCTCCCCCGCAAGCCGGTCGATCGAGGGCATCTCAGCCCGGCAGGGCGCGCACCAGGTCGCCCAGAAGTTCATCACAACGACCTTGCCGCGCAGGTCAGCCACCGTCATTGGCGCGCCCGCGCCATCGGCGAATGTGGTGGTCATTTCATTGAACGGCGTCTCATGGATCACCAGCTTCGCCATATCGCCGGTTTGCAGCCCCGCGAGGTCAGGGGCCGGCGCACCCTCCTTCCCGCTCTCTGGCATCGCCAGAATAACTGCGATAAAGACGGCGAGAATCGCGATGGGGGCGAGGATCTTGGCCATGTTTCCTCTCTCACTCCGCTCGTTAAAGAGATGTCCGAGATGAACAATAAGCCTCATACCCCGGGCGCGCACCCCCCTGCGACCAAGAAGGCGAACACGATGTGGGGAGGTCGGTTTCAATCCGGCCCCGATGCGGTGATGGAGGCGATCAATGCCTCGATCGATTTCGACCAGCGCTTCTATGCCGAGGATATTGCGGGCAGCCGGGCGCATGCGGCGATGCTGGCGGCCCAAGGGATCATCTCTGCTGAAGATGCCGCCGAGATCGACCGTGGCCTGGTACAGATCCAGGGCGAGATCGAGCGTGGAGACTTCCAATTCTCAGCGGCACTTGAGGACATCCACATGAATGTGGAAGCGCGGTTGAAGGAAATCATCGGCGACGCAGGCGGACGGCTCCATACTGGCCGGTCGCGCAATGACCAGGTGGCGACCGATTGCAAGCTCTGGGTGCGCAAGACCATCGATGAGGCGGACGCGATGCTCGCCGCCCTGATCACGGCGCTGGTTGATCAAGCGGAGCGGGGCGCGGAGATGGTCATGCCCGGCTTTACCCATCTGCAGGCCGCCCAGCCGGTCACTTGGGGCCATCATATGCTCGCCTATGCCGAGATGTTTGGGCGCGACCGGGCCCGCCTCGCAGATGCCCGCGCGCGGCTCAACCAATGCCCTTTGGGCGCGGCAGCCCTGGCAGGGACCAGCTTTCCGATCGATCGGGAAATGACGGCAGCGGCACTCGGGTTTGACGGGCCCACGCGGAATTCGATGGATTCGGTCTCGGACCGGGATTTCGTCATGGAGTTCCTCGGTGCCGCCACCATCTGCGCCACCCATATGAGCCGCCTGGCTGAAGAGCTGGTGATCTGGTCCTCCGCCCAATTCCGCTTTGTCGAGCTCTCCGACAAATTCACCACCGGCTCCTCGATCATGCCGCAGAAGAAGAACCCGGACGCGGCCGAGTTGATCCGGGCCAAGGTCGGGCGGATCCTGGGCGCCAATGTCGCGCTGACCATGACCATGAAGGGCCTGCCGCTCACCTTCTCCAAAGACATGCAGGAGGACAAGGAGCCCCTGTTCGACGCCGCCGACAGCCTCGCGCTGGCGCTTGCTGCGATGGCGGGGATGGTCGCGGACATGGTGCCCAATGCCGAGCGTCTGAGGGCTGCTGCCGGGGCCGGGTTCTCGACCGCGACCGATCTCGCCGACTGGCTGGTGCGCGTGCTCGGGATGCCGTTTCGCGATGCCCACCATGTGACGGGCCGGATTGTGCAATTGGCCGATGAACAGGGCCTCGATCTGGCCGATTTGCCGCTGGAGGCCATGCAGGCGGTTGAACCGAAGATCACCCAGGCCATCTTCGACGTTCTCAGCGTCGAGGCCTCGACCCAGAGCCGCACCAGCCTCGGCGGCACCGCGCCCCAGAATGTCCGCGCGGAAGTGCAACGCTGGCGGGAGGAGCTGTCATGATCCGGATCTGTGCTGTGCTTGCGATCACCTTGGCCATCGCCGCCTGTGGCAAGAAGGGCGACCCGATCCCGCCGCAAGATACGGCCAAAACCGAAGCCCCGGCAGAATAATCTGAGAGATGGATCATTTTACCTACAAGGCCGGGCGGCTCTATGCCGAAGACGTGGCGATTGCTGAGATCGCAGCAGCGGTCGGCACGCCGTTCTATGTCTACTCGACCGCAACCTTGGAGCGCCATTACCGGGTCTTTGAAGAAGCGCTCGCGGGCATGCCGCATTTGATCTGCTATGCGATGAAGGCGAATTCGAACCTCGCTGTGATCGCGACCTTGGCCCGGCTGGGCGCGGGGGCGGATGTCGTCTCGGGCGGCGAGCTTGAGCGTGCCCTCGCGGCCGGGGTCGGCCCTGAGAAGATCGTCTTCTCGGGCGTTGGTAAGACCGAGGCCGAGATGTTCCGCGCAATCGACCTCGGCATCCGCCAGTTCAATGTGGAGAGCGAGCCGGAGCTTGAACGCCTCGACAAAGTCGCCCGCACCTTGGGCAAACGCGCACCGATCACAATCCGCATCAACCCGGATGTGGACGCCAAGACCCACGCGAAAATCTCGACCGGCAAGGCCGAGAACAAGTTCGGCGTGGGCCTGCACCGGGCGCGCGAGATCTATGCCAAGGCGGGCGAGATGGAGGGGATCGAGATCAAGGGCGTCGATGTCCATATCGGCAGCCAGTTGACCGAGTTGCAGCCCTATCGCGACGCCTTCCTCAAGATCGCCGAGCTGACCGAGACGCTCCGCGCCGATGGGCACGACATTCAGCGCCTCGATCTCGGCGGCGGGCTCGGCATCCCCTACCAGCAGACCAACGAGGCACCGCCGCTGCCCTTCGACTATGGCCGCGTGATCCAGGAAACCGTCGGCCATCTGGGCTGTGAGATCGAGATCGAGCCGGGGCGCCTGATCGCGGGCAATGCGGGGCTCCTGATCTCGGAAGTGATCTACCGCAAGGAAGAGGGCCGCGACTTCCTGGTGCTGGATGCGGCCATGAATGACCTGATCCGGCCTGCCATGTACGAGGCCTGGCACGATGTGATCCCGGTCAAAGAGCCTGCACCCGACACACCCGTCGGCCCGGTCGATATCGTGGGTCCCGTCTGCGAGACCGGCGATACTTTCGCCCGCCAACGCGAGATGGCCCGCCTGGTGGCGGGTGATCTGGTCGCCTTCCGCTCGGCAGGCGCCTATGGCGCTGTGATGGCCTCGGAGTATAATTCCCGGCCTCTGATCCCAGAAGTGCTTGTAAATGGCGCGCAATTTGCTGTGATACGGAAAAGGCCCACATATGCTGAAATGATCGCACGTGATAGCGTGCCTGAGTGGTTAGACTAGCGGCGCGGGAATCACCCGCACCAAAACGTGGAGCGGGATGACCCAGTTTTCCTTCAAAGGCAAAATTCGCGGACATGGGCGGCGGTTGCGCCGCCGGATCCAGCTGAGTGGTCTGGCGATTTGGGCTGAGCGTGTTGCGGCTGCATTCTGGCCTCTCTTCACTGTGGTCACCCTGTTTTTGGCCACGGCCCTGTTTGGCGCCTTTGAGATGATTGGCCCGATTGGCCACCGGGTGCTCTTGGGTCTCTTCGCACTGGCTGCTCTGGCGACATTTGGGCTCGGCGCCTGGCAGTTCCGCCGGCCTGATCGGCGCGACGCCATGGCTCGGCTTGATCGCGAGAGGCCGGATCGCCCGCTTGCCACGCTCACAGACACGCTGGCCGCGGGCCGTGGGATGCTCGCCTCCGAGGTGATCTGGCACGCCCATCAACGCCGGGCCGAGGAAGCGTCGCTGGCGCTGCGCGCCAAGGCGCCGGACCTGAGGCTCTCGGGCCGCGACCGCTGGGCGCTGAGACTCTTTGCGCCCGCTCTGTTGATTGCGGCTTTCATGGCCAGCGAGGATGGCGTCGGCACTGCCATCGCCTCCGCCACCACGCCAAAACCACTGACCCCGGCCGTGCCCGAGATCATCCGCAATCCGGTGGTCGAGGCTTGGGCCGTACCGCCAAGCTATACCGATCACGAGACGGTCTACCTGACGTCGCAAATTGTCGGCCAGATCGTCCAACTTCCGGTTGGGTCGGAGATCACAATTCGGGTCACCGATCTCGATGACACGCCTGTGCTCGATGCGCCGGGTCTCGCGGGCCTTGGCGGGTTTGCGCCCTTGGGCGGCGGCCTGGCCGAAGCGGTCACCGAGCTGACGTCCTCGGGCCCGATCCGGGTCTTGAATGGCGAAGCTGAGATGGCCTCTTGGACCATCGAAGCGATACCCGATGCCCCGCCTGAGATTGATTTTGCCAGCAATCCGGGCGCCACCGCGACCCGGGCGCTGGAGGTCAGCTTCACTGCCAAGGATGATTATGGCGTCGTCTCCGCCTGGGCCGAGATCGATCCTGTGGAGGAGAACCGCGGCAAGGGCCTCGATCTCGACACGATCGAATTTGCACTGCCGCTGCCGATCTCCCGCGATGCCCGCGAAGTGGCCGAGAGCACGATCGAGGACCTCACCGAGCACCCTTGGGCGGGGGCCGAGGTTGAGATCACGCTCTATGCCGAAGATGGCGCGGGCCAGATCACAGCGACCGAGCCGCGCAAAATCCGCCTCCCAGGGCGGCGGTTCTCGGACCCGCTGGCGGCCAGCCTAGTCGAACAGCGCCGCGAACTTGCCCTCGATTTCAGCGAGGCATTCCGCATCCTCGACGTGATCCAATCGGTCACAAAACGCCCAGAGGCGATCTTCAAAGACCGCCACGGGCCCTATATGGGCACCCGGATGGTCGTGCGCCGCCTCGCCAAAGCAGGCGTCGAGGAGCGGGTACCGGAAGCGGCCCCCGAACTGGTCGATCTGCTCTGGGACATCGCGCTTTCGCTAGAAGACGGCAATCTCTCGGATGCTCTGGAGCGGCTGCGCGCCGCCGAACAGCGCCTGCGGGACGCGCTTGAGAACGGCACGGATGAAGAAGTCCGCCAGGCGATTGAAGAGCTCCGCCAGGCTATGAACGAATATATCCAAGAGCTCGCCCGCCAAATGCAGGAGAACCCCCAGGCGCAACAGCGCCAGCAAGGCCAACAAGGCCAAGAGCTCAGCCAGCAAGATCTCGATGAGATGCTCAACGAGATGCAGCGCCGCGCCGAATCTGGCCTGCGCGATCAGGCCCGCGACATGCTGAGTGAGCTCAGCCGGATGCTCGAGAACCTTCAGGCTGGCAGTCAGCAGCAGCAGCAGGGCGGCCCCGGCCAACAGGCGCTGCAAGAGCTGCAAGACATGATCCAGCGCCAGCGCGATCTGGCAGACCGCACCTTTGACGAGCTTCGCCAACAGCGCCGCCAACAACAGGGTCAGCAAGGCCAAGGCAACCGCAATGAGAGCGGTGACCCGGGTGAAGGCCAGCAAGGCCAGAGCGGCTCGGGTCAGGGCGATAATCTTGGCCGTGGCGAAGAACCTGGTGGCCCGGGTGAAGGCGGCCTGGCGGGCGATCAAGAATCGCTGCGCCAAGCCCTGGAGGAACTGCGCCGGCAGCTTCCCGGCGGCGATGGCGCCAGCCGTGCCCTGGGCGAGGCAGGTGAGGCCATGGGCAATGCCCGCGACGCGCTTCAAGGCGGTGACAATTCGGATGCCGTGCAAGACCAGATGGAGGCGCTCGACCGTCTCAGCGAAGGCGCCCAAGCGCTGGCCGAGCAGATCCAAAACGGCCAGGGAGATGTCGGCGCCGATGGGCAAGGCAGCGATGGCGATGATCGGCAATTGGGCGAGACCGACCCGTTCAGCCGTTCCAATTCCGGCAATGGCCTGGATCGTGGCAACAGTGTCGATGTGCCCAACCAATCACAGCTCGACCGGGCCCGGGAATTGCTGGAGGAGTTGAGGGAGCGCTCAGCCGAACCGCACCGCCCCGAATTGGAGCTCGACTACTACGACCGCTTACTCGAGAAGTTCTGAGGCCCGTTGCGGGTTTTAGCCTTCCTCTCCCTCGCTGATCACCGGCTCAACCTTGGTCATGAAGTCTTCAACCAGGCCATAAGCACCGGCGCGGGCTTCATCAACCTTTGCAATGTAGTTGTTCAGGATCGGTTCAGCCTCAGGCACCTGAGCGCTGATCTGCGGCGCGAGCAGGTAGAGCGATGACAGGACCGAGCCAACAATCAGCACCAACAGGAACCCGGTCGCAAAGGCGCCCGTTCCCCGCTTGTCCGATGCCGCCTTCTTAGCCGCTTTGCGCGTGTGCTTCTTGAGCATCTTACGCCGGCTGCGCTCGGTAACTTTTGTGGCCCCCACTTTTTGATCAACACCGCGTTGGGCGATCCGCTCGCGCAGGTCATCGGATTCGAACTGGCTTGGGGCCGGAGCGGGCCTGGGTGCGGGCGGCGGCGGTGCAGGCGCCGGTTGCGGCGGCGCCGCCGGCATCGGCTGAGGTGCGGCCGCTTTAGGTTCCTGCTTGCTCTTACTGTTCATCCGATCCGCGAGGGATTTCATGAACGAGCGCGGCTCTTTCGACGGTGCCTCCGCTGCGGGTGTGGTCGTTGCTTCCGGGAAAGGGATCCCGGATCCTGGTGGTGCGCTGGGCAGCACTTGGTCCATCTGAGGCTGGGACGGGTCTTGCTGCACTTCGTCAACGATTTGGCGGATCTCGGCCAATTGACGCGCCCGATCCTCGCGCAACTGCTCCTGCGGTTGGGCTGCGGCAGGTTGCGGGGGCGGAGGCGGCGGAGGTGGCGCAGCGGCCTCAGGGGCCGGTGTCGGTGCACTTGGCTTTGGCGCTGGGTCCGGTGCCTCGATCAACTCATCCAGGACCAGCGGCTCAGGCTCTGGCAACATCGCATGCCATTCAAAACCGCATTTTGCGCAGGAAACCCGCCGCCCCTTGGTGCCAATGGCACTATCAGGCACCGTGTAGCTGGCATCGCACGTTGGGCATGAGATCTGAGCCATCTCGCTTAATCCTGTCCTATCAGCTTCCCCAAACCATGGTTGTTATAAGAGGGATTTCGTAAACAACCAAGACAAAGCGTATTAACTTCCGCCACAAACGCTTTGAATAAAGGCGCTTAACCAAAGTCTCCCAGCTTTGCGGTTGCCAAAACGCCCGCTTGGATTCAGGGTAGCGGCGCCATGATTTCCTTGACCGATGTCCGATTTGGCTACCAGGGGCGTGAGACGCTCGCCGGGATCAGTGCCGAGATCCCGCAGGGCACGTTTGCCTTCCTGACAGGGCCTTCGGGCACCGGAAAGACGACATTGATGAAGATGCTGTATGTCGAGCATTTTCCTTGGTCCGGAGAGTTGCAGATCCTCGGCTATCATCCTGATACGTTGGATGAGGCCGGAATCGTCGATTTGAGGCGCAGAATTGGCATCGTGTTCCAAGACTTCGCGCTTTTGAACCATCTCACGGTGATGGAAAACATCGCCCTCCCGCTTAGGATCGATGGCAAGCGGTTCGACGAGTATCGCGAAGATATGGAGCAATTGGTGAAATGGGTCGGCCTCGGCCATCGCATGGACGCGCTGCCGCAGCAGATCTCGGCGGGTGAGAAGCAACGCACGGCGATCGCCCGGGCCGTGGTGAACGCGCCAGATCTGATTCTCGCCGACGAGCCAACGGGGAATGTGGATCCCGAGATGGGCGCGCGGCTGTTGCGGTTGCTGATCGAGCTGAACCGGCTGGGCAAAACGGTCCTGATCGCAACCCATGATCTCAGCCTGATCCGCAGCGCAAAGGGTCAAGTGAATGCCCGGATCTATCGGCTGGCCGATGGGCAGTTGAGCCAGAGTGGGAGCGACCTGTGATCCGCTTCCTACGCTCTGACGAAGGCCCGCCGATCGTACCCACCCGTGGCTGGTCGGCATGGATTACGATCATGACCGCGGTGGCGATGGGCTTTCTTGCGATCATCTGCCTGGCCGCCGGGATCGCCGCAGGCCGGTTGGCGGCGACTTGGGAGGCGGATTTCGAAGGGCTCGCCACTGTCTCGGTCCAAGCAGAGGCCGAGGTGATCGAGACACGCGTCGCCCGCGCGGTCGAGACGCTGGAGACGACGCCCGGGATCGGCAAGGTTCGGGTCCTGAGCGAGACCGAATTGGCCGAACTGATGGCCCCGTGGTTGGGCGATAACCTGCCGACAGACCTTCTGCCGATGCCGCGTCTGATCGAGGTCGAACGCCGGGACCCCGGCCCCGATGTGACGCGGCTCCAGGCCCGGCTGGAGCAGACCGCACTGGGTGCGCGCTATGACGATCATCAGGTCTGGCGCGGTCCCCTGATCGATGCGGCGAGTGCTCTCTCCCTGCTTGCCTGGGCTGCGACGAGCCTGGTCGTGCTCACGGCTGCGGGCATGCTGGCATTGGCGGCGCAGGCCTCGCTGGCGGGCAATCGCGATATCGTCCGGGTCGTGCGCTTGATTGGCGCGAGCGATGGCTTCATCGCCCAGGCCTTCATCGCGCGGATTGCGCTGCGTGGTCTGGCGGGCGGGATGGCAGGTGCTGCGCTGGGCGTCCTTGCGCTGACTGCGCTTCCGGATCTGAGTTCGGCAGGCGGGGTCGGCTTGACGCTCGCCCCGGGCCCCATCACCAGCCTGCTCCTCCTGGTGCTGGTCCCGGTCGCCACCACGGCGATCGCCCTTGCCGCCGCTTGGTTTGCGGTGCGCACCGCGCTCAATCGGATGATCTGAATGAAGTCCTACGTCTTCGCCCTTATGATCTATGGGATCATGGGCGTTATGGGTGTCTTCGGCGCGCCGATCGTGCTTTGGCGCGAGGATTGGACCCGCGCCTGGCAAAAGACCTGGTGCCGGATCGTCTTTGCCCTGCTGCGCCGGGGCTTTGGCATCGACCTCTCGATCGAAGGGCCTGTGCCCGAGGGTGACATCCTGATCGCCGCGAAACACCAATCCATGCTGGATGTGTTGATCCTCTACGAGGCCTTGCCGCGTGCGCGCTTCGTGATGAAGCGCGAGCTGATGTGGATGCCCGTCTTCGGCCTTTATGCCAAGCGCACTGGCGCGGTTCCGATCGACCGCACCCCCCGTTATGGCGCGGCCGAGGCCGTGGTCACCGCGTTCCAAGACGCGCCGGGCCAAATCGTGGTCTATCCCCAAGGCACCCGCGTTGCTCCCGGCGAGACCGCTCCCTATCGCCGCGGCATCGCTCGGCTGGCCGAGGCGACAGGGCGTCAGGTCATCCCAGCGGCAACCAATGCCGGGCTCTTTTGGCGAAAGGGCGGGCGGATCTGTGGCCCTGGCACAGTGACCCTTCGTTTCGGCGCGCCGATTATCGCTGAAGGCCGCGCCGCGCAGATGTCCGAGATCGAGGCGTGGATCGAGGCAGAGAGCACCGCGCTCGCGTCAAAGCGCCTTTGACCCGATTGCGACGAACTTATCACGCCGATGCTTCTTGAGCGCATCGGGGCTCAGACCCTCCATCTCGCCCAAGGAGGCTTTGATCGCCGCGCGCACACTCTCCAGCGTCGCCTTGGGGTCGCGCTGCGCCCCGCCCATGGGCTCTGGGATGATCCGGTCGATCACTTCGAGCTGATGCAGATCCTGCGCCGTGAGCCGGAGAGCGGCCGCGGCATCCTGCATCTTTTCGGCATTCTTCCAGAGGATCGAGGCACAGCCCTCGGGCGAGATCACCGAATAGATCGAGTGCTCCAGCATCATGACATTGTTGGCAGTGGCAAAAGCGACCGCGCCGCCAGAGCCACCTTCGCCGATCACGACCGAGATCATCGGGACCCTAAGGCTCAGACAGGTTTGGGTCGAGCGGGCAATCGCCTCGGACTGCCCGCGCTCCTCAGCGCCTTTGCCCGGGTAAGCGCCGGGCGTGTCAATCAAGGTGATCACTGGAAGGCCAAACTGATCGGCAAGCTCCATTAAGCGCACTGCCTTGCGATACCCCTCGGGCCGAGCCATGCCGAAATTCCGCTCAAGCCGGGTTTTGGTGTTGTGGCCCTTCTCGTGCCCGATGACGATGACAGGGGTGTCTTCGAACCGGGCGAGCCCGCCAATCACTGCGTGGTCCTCGGCAAAGTTGCGATCACCTGAGAGTGGCGTGACTTCGGAGAAGAGCGCCTGGACATAGTCCTTGGTGTGGGGCCGGTCTGGATGGCGCGCGACCTGGCATTTCTGCCAAGGTGTGAGATCGGCATAGAGGTCGTTGAGCAACTCGCTGGCCCGCTTGTCCAGTGTGTCTGCCTCGGCATCGACATTCATCTTCGGGTCTTGCGCCGCCAAAGCCCGCAATTCGGCCGCCTTGCCCTGAAGCTCCGCGAGACCCTTTTCGAAGTCGAGATAGTTTTGCATGCATTCCTCCCGCACGGAGCCTGGATCTAGGCCTCGTGCAGGGCAATTGCAATCACACAGTGCGCCGGATCAATGCATACGACCAGGGGTGCTCAGACCTTCCGACCCTGGCTGCGTTGTCTCGGATGGGAGCTGGGGCGCCATATTCTCCCACTCGCCCGCCGCGTAAATCGCGTTCAACTGCGTCTCCGAGCGCTGAAGGATATACGCCTCAGGCTTCGGTAAACTCGCCGAGAAAGACCAGAAGAACGGCACTCCGTCGCCACCGCCCTCACGCGTAACAAACCCCTCAGGCGAGACCGTTCCCCCCGCATTAGTGATCAGATCCGCGACCGAGATATCATACCCATCTGGCGTGATCGTGCGCGTGCCGAGCCGGATCTGCCCTCGATCGGTCACCAAGAGCGAGCCATCCGCCTGCTTCTCGCCCGCAACCGCCCAAATGAGCTGATCTTTGGGCGAGCCCACCGGCTCGTTCGTGCAAGCCCGGACCTTCTCACCGCTCTCACGCACCAAAGCCCCGTCCGAGCGTAGAATATCGATTATCGGAACATGCCGCCCTGCAAAAGGCCCATCCCCGCAGAGGGTGACATGCCCAGGGGTCACATGGAGCCCGAAAACGTCAAGGATATGCTTGACCCGGTTCTGGAAGACGCGGGTTACGCGGCCAGGGACGAGGTTACCCTTGGCGTCGTAGGAGGTGACCAGATCGCCGGCGCGAATGTGTTCAATCGATTTTGTGCCATGGCCACGAAGAGAGATCTTAGTACCCGCGACAAAGCACTCGGGACGTCCGACAGGAATGGGAGAAGCGCCAGGAGCGGCAAACCCATCGTAGGGTGGCACCGCAAATAGGAACGCTTTGAGATCTTCTGAACTTGAGGCGCTACTCACATCAATCAAAAGATGATCCTTAGGATATTCACCTGGGGAGTTGAATGTGTTTCCAAACAGATGTGTGACATAGTTGTCTCTCAACAGTCCATTTTCATCATATATGTCAGGTCCGACAGTAGTTGTATTTGTCATACTGTTGCCCCAAGAGTTCCAAGCGCTCGCAGTGTAAGAAACGGTTGGATTGAGATAATGGGTCGCCGTACCAACGGACGATTCACCGCTACTCAATCGAAAATCGATATGGTTGTTGACAGCTTCAATCACAGACTGCGGTGGTATTGGCAGGTTTTCCCATGTTCCACCATGATTGGTAACTGGCTCATACTGAAAAAGGTCATCGATCACCGCCGTAATGCTCGCTCCCCAATTCGGATTGCTCGCAGCAACGCGATTTATTATTGAGTCAACAATCGATGTATAGCGAATATCGCCATAAATATTCGAAATGTTTCCAGACTCGGCAAATTCGATTCGGGAAAGTGCATCACGGTCTTCAGCAGAAATTGAAATAGTAACAGTAGTCATTTTTTAACACCCCTCTGAGATTCTTTTCCATGTTTCAATTCCTGTGAAGTCAGGAACAATATTATAACTATTTGAAGTTACTATGCCTTCTGATAAAAAGACGTTCCAGTCAAGCCTTTGAAGCTGATAGTATGCGGCAAATGTCATAATTAGATCAATTTCGCAAAATTCGATCTGACTTGCTTGGTAGTCGCGTAGCTCATGATCCAATAGCCTCACCATTATCCCAAAATTGGCGTTGGAATCTGCAACCAACCTGCAAATGTTTAGGCCAAGTGAACATTTATATTTTAAGGTAATTTCACTATAAGATCGCCCCCTTTTATTTGATATCGAAGCGACCAAATCGTCATCTTCTCTTTTGAGTAGCAGAGAGAAGTTTTCCAGCTCCTTGCTAGAGGGGTGTAAAGGGGCAAAATGAAGCTCCTGCCAGCCTTCGGAATGAGCTGATGTGGTGGCCAAAGCAAGAATAGACACGAAGGTCAGAATTCTAATTGAGAATTTTTCCACTTAACACATCCATCTGTTTTATGATCACCTCTGCCTGGCGGATTGAGGCGAGGTCGATCAGTTTACCGTCGAGGGTCACAGCACCTGCGCCGGAGCGTTTGGCCTCTTCCATTGCCTCGATGATCCGCTTGGCTTTGGCGATTGCGGCCTCGCTGGGAGTAAACACCTCGTTGGCGATCGCGATCTGGCTCGGGTGGATCGCCCATTTGCCGACCATACCCAGCGTGGCCGAGCGCAGGGCTTGGGCGCGAAATGCTTCCGCGTCTGAGAAATCGCCGAACGGGCCATCCACTGGCAGCACGCCGTGGGTTCGACAGGCCGCCACGATGGCGACCGTTGGATAGTGCCAAGGGTCGGCCAGGATATGCGGGCGAGGCTCTCCTTGGCCAAGCATGTAGTAGTTTTCTTGCTCGCCACCGATCGCCGTCGTCTGCATGCCCATGAAGGCTGCGTAGTCGGCGGGGCCCAGGCTCATCGCCTGCATGCGCGGGCTCGAAGCGGCGATCTCTTCTACATGTGCGAGACCTGCCGCTGTCTCGATGATCACCTCCAGGCCGATCCGCTTCTCCCGTCCAAGCTGGTCTTCGATGGCGCTGACCATGGCATCGACCGCGTAGACATCCTTGGCATTGCCGGCCTTCGGGATCATGATCAGGTCCAGCCGTCCCTTGGTCTGTTCCATCACATCGACGACATCGCGGACCCAATAGGGCGTGTCGAGACCATTGATCCGCACGCTGACGGTCTTGTTGCCCCAATCCACATCATTGATCGCCTGGATCACATTCCTGCGCGCTTCGATCTTGTCATCGGGGGCCACTGCATCCTCAAGATCGAGATTGACGACATCCGCCGCCGATGCCGCCATTTTCTCGAACAAACCCGGGCGCGAGCCAGGTCCGAACAGCTGGCAACGATTGGGGCGGGCCGGGGCGGCGGGTTGGACGGTGAAGCTCATGCAGGGTCTCCAGCTTGTGCGGCGCGGCGCAAGAATCTTGCGCCGTCCTTATCTCTAGCGAAACGATCCGTCAATCGCGTTTCAGCCCAGCTCGAAGCTTGCCAGCACCGGGCAATGATCCGATGGCTTCTCCTTGCCCCGCCAGTCCTTCAGCACCTGGCTTGAGCCCGGCACATGGGTCACGCCGCGCGCCCAAATATGGTCCAGCCTTCGCCCCTTGTCGGCCGCCGCCCAGTCTTTTGCTCGGTAAGACCACCAGGAATACAGCTTCTGTGGCACAGGCATGTCCGCCCGGGTCACATCGGTCCAGCCACCGGTCTCGATCGCCTTCATCATGGCCTCGGTCTCGATCGGGGTGTGAGAGACGACTTTGAGGAGCTGTTTGTGCGACCAGACATCCTCCTCCAGGGGCGCGATATTGAGATCCCCGACCAGGATGCCAGGCGTGTCGTCCTTCACGCCCCAGGCGGTCATCTCGGCCATGAAGTCCAGCTTATGGGCGAATTTCGGGTTGATCTCGCGATCTGGCTCATCGCCGCCCGCGGGGATGTAGAAATTATGCAAAAGCGCCCCGCCCGGCAGATGGGCCGCAACATGGCGAGCATCGCCCTTGGTGCACCAGTCGATATGGCCCGCATCCTCCAGGGGCTCGCGGCTGATAATGGCGACGCCATTATAGCCTTTCTGCCCGCGTGCAACCATATGGGGATAGCCCGCCTCGGCCAGCTTGTCGGTCGGGATCTTCTCGACTGGCGACTTCGTCTCCTGCAGGCAGAGGATGTCCGGGCCCACTTCGCTGAGGAACGCGGTCACGAGATCGATCCGCAAACGGACCGAGTTGATGTTCCAAGTGGCGATTGTCGTAGGCATGGAGAACTCCGGGTTTTCTTTCTCGCGAACATGGACCGGGGACCGCCTTGCCGCAAATGAAAACCATCGAAGAGGGGCGGTGTTTTTCGGGCGTCGATCTGACGCCCTCGATCCTAGCGTGGGCTCGGTGATACTCGGCCCAAGAGGAGAAAGCGCCGTGCCATCCGCTGAGCTCGTTATCCCGTTCTTGATTGCCTCGGCGCTGTTTGCCTGGGTGCCTGGCCCGGGGATGATCTATGCGGTGGCGCAGACGTTGGCTCGCGGCCGCCGGGCGGGCCGATGGTCGGCCATTGGCTTTAACATCGCGGGCCTCGTTCATATCACGGCGGCCGCCTTTGGCGTCGCCGCGCTGATGGCCGTGATGCCAAATCTTCTGACCGCCATGAGCCTCTTGGGTAGTGGATATCTCATTTGGATGGGATGGAGGGCCCTGCGCCTGCCAAAAACCAGCGCGCCGACAGTGCTGGCAGAACGAAGTTCACGGGTTGCGTTGCGAGACAGCCTGATCGCCGAGCTTATGAACCCAAAATCGGTCTTGTTCTTCTTTGCCTTCCTGCCGCAGTTCACCGACCCTGCGGCGGCGCTCCCGATCTGGGCGCAGATCCTTGTGCTTGGCATGATCGTGAACCTGATGTTCTCAGTTGTCGATCTCGTCCTGATCGAGCTGTCACATGGACTGCTTCTCTCAACCCTCGGCTCTTACCACCAGATCCATCGGATCGGTGGGTTGGCGTTGGTCGCTATGGGGGCCGGTCTCTTGGTGAAGGAAATCGCCAGTTAACCGGGTACAGCCCTGAAACAAAGAGCGCCCGGTGCGGGGAAACACCGGGCGCTGGTCCGAACGGGACCCTGCAACAAGTCGGTCCGAGGGGGGGGAGAACCGACCTATTGGGCGACAGCAGGTTGGGGGGGAGCCGTCGCCTAGTGGTTAACTATGTCTGAGGTCCTTCCCCTTCAAGAGGAGAAGTCTCAAAATCATACTCCCAGCCGGTATCCTCCCGATTCCGTGAGCAGAATGCGGGCGTTCGACGGATCTGGCTCGATTTTCTGGCGCAAACGATAGATATGCGTCTCGAGCGTGTGGGTCGTGACGCCCGCATTATAGCCCCAGACCTCGCGCAGCAGCACATCACGCTCCACGGTGCGCCCGCCGGCGCGGTAGAGGAATTTGAGGATATTGGTCTCCTTCTCGGTCAGGCGGATCTTGCGGTCAGCCTCATCGGTCAAGAGTTTCGCGCCGGGGCGGAAGGCGTATTCAGCGATTTGAAAGACCGCATCTTCGGATTGCTCGTGCTGGCGCAGCTGCGCGCGGATCCGGGCCAGCAGGACCGGGAACTTGAACGGTTTGTGGACATAGTCATTGGCACCTGAGTCCAACCCGAGGATCGCATCCGAGTCCGAGGTCTGGCCGGTCAGCATAATGATCGGACATTTCACGCCTGATTTGCGCATCAGCCGACAGAGCTCGCGGCCATCCATATCGGGCAGGCCGACATCGAGGATGATCAGGTCATGCATCTCGGTCTTTGCGCGCTCGATCCCGTCATTGCCATTGGTGGCTTCGAAGACGTCGAACTCATCGATCATGACCAATTGGTCGGCCAGGGCCTCGCGCAGGTCTTCATCGTCATCGACGAGAAGGATCTTCTTGGAAACGGACATAACTCTTGCTCCATGTCGTCCAATTGCTGTCTGGACCCGCAGATGGGAGCTGTCACGCGATCCGCTAGCTTTCTGTCACTCGGCTCACCGAACCGTGTCCATACCAAAAGGAATGTTTCAAGATCGCTCTTCCGTCAGGGGGGGTTTGTTGCCTATATCGGCCCCAGAACACAGGCGGAGCCGATGTCATTGATCCTCACAGCCGAAGAACGTGTGGCCCGGGCCCGGGCAGATTTGCGCATGGGTGCGCCGATTGCGTTGGTCTCGCCATCGGGCGGGGCGCTGGTTGTCGCGGCAGAGGTGATCAATGACGGTCGGTTGAGCGAGGTCTGGGCGCTGGGGCCTCGCGAGATGGATATCGCGATCTCGGATCATCGGGCGGAGACGTTGAAGGCGCGGGCCTATGATGGGAAACTGGCGCGGGTGATCCTCTCGGAGCGGGAGGATGCGCGTTTTGTCCGGGCGACAGCGGATCCGTCGGGCGATTTGGCGACCCCGATGAAGGGGCCGTATATGACCCGGCGCGAGGGGCCGTCGGATCTCCATGCGCTTGCGCTGAACCTGGTCAAGCAGGCCCGGCTTTTGCCCGCCGCGGTGGTCGCGGTCTGGCCCGATCGCGAGACCGTGGAACAAGTGGCGGTCGAAGGGCGGCTCAGTGTGCTCTCCGAGGCTGAGATGGGTGAGGCGGCGGAGGCCGCGATCCGGATGCAGCTTGTCTCGGGCGCGCGGGTGCCGACGACCTTCAGCCAGGCGGGCAAAGTCCATGTCTATCGCCCTGAAGATGGTGGCGAAGAGCACTATGCGGTCGAGATCGGCCAACCCTCACGCGCCGATCCGGTTCTGTCGCGCCTGCATTCGGCCTGTTTCACCGGTGATGTGATCGGCTCGCTGAAATGTGATTGCGGGCCGCAGCTTGCAGCCGCAATGCGCCAGATCGCCGAGGCAGGCGCGGGGGTGTTGCTCTACATGAACCAGGAGGGCCGTGGGATCGGGCTCGCAAATAAGATGCGGGCCTATGCGCTGCAGGATCAGGGCTTTGATACGGTCGAGGCCAATCATCGCCTGGGGTTCGAGGATGATGAGCGGGACTTCCGGCTGGGCGCCGAGATGCTCAAAGCGATGGGATTCTCTTCGGTTCGGCTGATGACCAACAATCCGGGTAAGATCGCGATGATGGAGGCCTCTGGCGTTGCGGTTGCCGAACGGGTTCCGCTGAAGGTGGGCGAGACCGATCAAAACCGGGCCTATCTGGCGACCAAAGCGGCGAAGAGCGGGCATCTGCTGTGATCGTCCTGCCCGGCAGGTCCACCGCCCGCCCCCACCCACCCCCCTTGGCGCGCGGCGGACCTGCCGGGCAGTACGATCTTGTCGTTGGTCCCTGGGGCGCGCGGTTTCGCGGGGTGGGCTTGCCTTGCTCGGTGGGGCGAGGTGGGATCTCGGAGGTCAAGCGCGAGGGCGATGGGGGGACACCGGTCGGGGTCTATCGTCTGTTCTGGCTCTATTGGCGGGCGGATCGGCAGGGTCGTCCGAAGAGCAGTTTGCCTTGTCAGATCCTCGGCCCACAGCAGGGCTGGTCGGAGAGCCCGGAGGATCCGGCCTATAACGCACCTGTCACCCATCCCCATGGCTTCCCCGCAGATCGGATGGCCCGGGGCGATGGGCTCTATGATCTATGTGCGGTCACGGATCAGAACTGGGCGCGGACGCCTGGCGCGGGATCGGCCATCTTTGTGCACCAATGGCGCAAGCCGCGTCATCCGACAGCCGGTTGCGTGGCGTTTCACCGCCCAGATCTCCTCTGGATCTTATCGCGCTGGCGGCCTTGGTCGCGTTTGGTGATCCGGGGCGCCTAATAGATGCAAACCTCGTCCTCGATCAGGAAGAGCTCGCCACTCAGTTGCACATTGGCCCGGATCTCGGACAGCGCCACGGTTGTGGTCAGCCCCTGATTGTCGACAACCACCCATTGGCGCAATTGCAGCGGGCTATCGGTGAAGACCATGGTGATCGACCCTTGGTCAGGCGCATCCGGGTCCACCGCCTTGACCCGAAGCTGGCCGCCGGAGCGGTCGATGGACTGCACCGCCCCCTCGCGTCTCAGATCGACCCGGTCGCGGAGCAACAGATCCAATGGCGTCTCGGATAGCGGAAACCGGTCGAATGTGTTGATCTGGGGATCGCAAACCCCCACCCAAACGCCATCGGCGATGATCAGGGCGGGGTTCGGCGGCTCGTAGTCGAACCGCATCCGCCCTGGGCGGCGGAGATAGAACGTCCCCTCGGACAGATCTCCATCCGGCCCGATCTGCACGAAATTGCCTTCGAGCGTCCCGATTCCGTTGAGGTAATTCGAGATCCGCAGCAGATCCCCCTGGTTCAACTGCGCCGATGCCCCCAATGGGATCAAAAGGGCGATCAGACCCAGCAAAAACACTCTCTTCATTACGTGCATCTCTCGTCAGTCAAAGCCGTTGGACGGCGGGGCATCTTTCTTTGCACGGATGGGCCGAGCACTCCCGGCATCACATAGTCTCACGGGGGCGTAAATGCCAGATCGGGTCTTTGACGTGGCGCACAGGGCCTCCTAGGCTGGATGTGATGGGAGGTTGACCAGTGAGCGGCGTTTTGGATCCAGGCTTGGCGATCGAGGCTCATCGCGTTCTGACGCTGCAGAACGCGCTGGCGGATAGCCAGTGGATGAGCCCCGACGAGATCGAGGCGCGCCAGTTCCGTGAACTCACATCCCTGCTCGCCCATGCGTACCAGACGGTGCCAGCGCAGCGCGCAAGGCTCGAAACTGCCGGCTATCGCCCTGGCATGGCGGTTGATCAGGACCTCTGGCGGGCGATTCCGATCATTGGCCGTGCGCCCCTGCAGGACGAGCCCGAGGCCTGGCGCAGCAACGCAGTGCCCAAAGACCATGGTGAGATCCTGTCGGTCGCCTCCTCCGGCTCCACCGGATCGCCACTGCGCATCCTGGGCACAGCCTTGGACGCGGCCTATTCTAAGGCGTTCACGCTACGCAAATTGCTGTGGCACGATATCGACTTCACCAAGACCTTGGCAGCGATCCGCGAGGCGCGGCAGACCGCGCTCGGCAAGCGTTACCAGCGCTGGGGGGATCTGCTGGAGTATCCTTTTGCCACCGGCCCCGCCTATGGCATCGATATCCATGTGGGCGTCGAGCGCCAGGCGCAATGGCTCTCGCATATCCGGCCCGAATACCTGCTGGCCTTCCCGTCGAACATCGCCGAACTGGCGCGGGAGTTTGATCGCGAGGCGGTTGGGTTGGATCGCTTGGATGCGGTCCTGTGTATCGCCGAGATCGTAACGCCCGAGCTGCGCGCCCTGGTCGCTGAGCGTTGGGGGGCGCGATGCATCGATCTCTACTCAGCCCGAGAGTGCGGGCCGATCAGTCTGGAATGCCCTGATGCCCCAGATCACCGCCACCATGTGATGGCCGAGCGGGTGAAGGTCGAGGTGCTCGATGCCGAGGGCGAGCCGGTGGCCGAGGGCGAGACCGGCCGACTGATCATCTCGGTCCTGCACAACTATGCCCAACCGATGATCCGCTATGAGATCGGCGACTATGCCGTGCAGGGCGGTCTATGCGCTTGCGGTCGCGGCCTGCCGGTCCTGACCCAGATCAAGGGCCGGGTGCGCAACATGCTGACTGCGGCCAATGGCAAACGCTTTTGGCCCTCGTTCATGACTAGCGCGCTGTTTGGCAAACTCCCACTCCGCCAGCATCAATTCGTGCAAACCGCGCCAGGAAAACTGCGCTGCAAGTTGGTGACGACGCGCCCTCTGACGGCGGAGGAGGAAGCGTACTTCACCACCCATGTCGGCGATGCCCTTCCAGGCCCTTGGCAAATCACGATCGACCATGTCGATCAGATCCCGCGCGGACCAGGTGGCAAATACGATGACAGCTATGCCGAAGACCCGATGCAAACCAAATGACAGAGCTGAAAGAATCCTGTAAACTTTTTGGAAACGGGGAGTTTGGGTATGACCTTTAGAACGAGCGCCTTTCTGGCAAGCGCCAGCGCATTTGCAATGAATGCTGGCTCGGCTCTCGCAGTGAGTGAGAGCGAAGACAACGACATATTCGCTGATGCAGATATCCTGTTGGCGACGGACACCACGTATACAGGGTTCCTTCTTGGGAACGGTATCGACGACGACAACTCGGACATTGCCCTGATCAACGACCTGCTCGGGGGATCGACAGCCTCCTTTACCCTCACAAAATTCGCACTGAGTTCGAGCACGTCGATCGACTTCTTTGATGGTGCGGATTTTGGGGCGGGATCTTTTGATGGGTTCGCGACAACGTCCTCGCAAACCGCGCAGATAACGGTGCCCGTCAGCGGATCATTGGCCTTTGTCCTCTCGAGCGATGGGGGGCCGCAAGCGTTCGAGTCTTACAGCGTGACCTTCAGCGTCCAGGCCGTTCCGCTGCCCGCAACTGCACCCTTCTTGCTGGCCGGAGCGGGTTTGCTGCTCGCGCTGCGTCGCCGGAACCGGGAAAAACCGGCAGAGGCTGCCTGATCAGCGTTCCTCCACCAGGATCTCGCGCTTGCCAACCGCGTTGGCCGAGCTGACGACGCCTTCGTCCTCCATCTGTTCGACCAGGCGAGCGGCTTTGTTATAGCCGATGCCAAGCTTGCGCTGGATATAGGAGGTCGAGCACTTCCGGTCCCGCGCCACAATCGCCACGGCCCGGTCATAGAGCTCGTCCGCGCTGTCGCCCGGTTGCGCGAGGCCCAGCTTCTCATCGACCATCGCCGCCGCTTCGTCATCCGGGCCTTCGGTCACACCGCTCACATAGTCAGGCGCGCCGAGCGTCTTGAGATGGCGCACCACCTCCTCGACTTCTTCGTCCGAGACAAACGGTCCATGCACCCGCTGGATCTTGCCGCCACCGGCCATGTAGAGCATGTCACCCTGGCCCAAGAGCTGCTCTGCCCCTTGCTCACCCAGGATCGTGCGGCTGTCGATCTTCGAGGTCACCTGGAATGAAATCCGGGTCGGGAAATTCGCCTTAATCGTGCCGGTGATCACATCGACCGAGGGGCGCTGGGTTGCCATGATCAAGTGAATTCCGCTCGCCCGCGCCATCTGCGCTAGGCGCTGAATGCAGGCCTCGATCTCCTTGCCCGCGACCATCATCAGATCGGCCATCTCATCGACGACGACGACGATGAAGGGCATTTCCTTGGGCTCGAAGGTCTCGGTTTCATAGACCGGCTCGCCGGTGGCCTCGTCGAAACCGGTCTGAACGGTGCGGGAAAACTCCTCGCCCCTGGCCAGCGCATCACGCACTCGCGCGTTGTAGCCGTCGATATTGCGCACGCCCATTTTGGACATCTTGCGATAGCGCTCTTCCATCTCGGCCACGACCCATTTCAGCGCGACCAGCGCTTTCTTCGGGTCGGTGACGACGGGGGCCAGCAGATGCGGGATGTTGTCATAGACGCTCAGCTCCAGCATCTTCGGGTCGATCATGATCAATCGGCACTGCTCCGGGCTCTGCCGGTAGAGCAGGCTCAGGATCATCGTGTTGATCGCCACAGATTTGCCCGAGCCGGTCGTGCCTGCGATCAGCAAATGCGGCATCTTCGCGAGGTTGGCCACGACCGGCACCCCCTCGATATCCTTGCCCAAGGCCAAGGCCAGCGCATGGCGGCTATCGCCATAGGAGGGGTGCTCCAGCGTCTCGCGCAGGAACACTTTCTCGCGTTCCGCATTCGGCAATTCGATCCCGATGACCGAGCGGCCCGGCATGGTCGAGACCCGAGCCGCCAGCGCCGACATCGACCGGGCGATATCATCGGCGAGGCCGACGACCCGGCTCGCCTTCAGGCCGGGCGCGGGTTCCAGCTCGTAAAGCGTGACGACGGGGCCTGGTTTGACCGCGACGATCTCACCGCGGACACCGTAATCCTCCAGCACCGTCTCCAGCATCCTGGCATTGTCCTCCAGCGCCACATCGGACATCTGCGAGCGCTGGATCGGGATTGCGCGGGCCAGGATATCCATCGGTGGCGCGTCATAGCTGGCATTCTCATCAAGCCCCAAAGCCAGCATCGGCTCGGCTTCCTTCTTGGCGCGGCGGCTTTTCGCCTGCGCCTTGGAGCGGGCGCTGTGATCGACAGTGCTGCCGGGGATCGGCTCAGGCTCCACCGTTTCGCGGCGGCGCTGTCCCGGCGGGCCATGCAGCGCACGGATCGCTTGTTTGAGGGAGGTGTCGTTAGCGGCTTCTGCGATGTCTTCGGGTCCCTCCCACGCGTCCTCCAGCGGCATCGCAACCGCAGGCTCTCGGCGCATCGTCCCGACGGGCTTCAGGCTCTCGGTTTCGAAATCATCGCCCCCAGTGACGCGCATCATCGTGTCAGGCAGGCCTTCGCGGGGGGTCAGGCCCGGCACCTGAGGCATGGTGACCGAGGGGATCCGAGCGCGCCACGAGCCGGTGGGATCGGCAGGTCCAAGCTTCTCCGCCCGGCTCTCAGATCGGCGCTCGCGCATCTCTTCCATGCGCTTAGAGGCCGCCGTCTTCGCCGCCCTGACGCCCAAACCCGTCATTGTGGCAAAGGTCATGAGCCCCCAGAGGATCACCTGCAAAAGCGACATGGCCAGCCAACGCAGGAGCCAAACCAACTCGGCCACGGTCATGCCCGCGGCAATCGCAACCGCGACCAGCGTCAGCGTGGCCAGACCAAGCGACATGGCCATAAGCGCCTGATCCGGAGGCAGCGGGATCTCGGCAATAATCGCCGAGGCAGCCCGGTCGCCCAGCAGCCCGCCCAAGCCCACATCCAGCTCCCAAGCCGGAGCCGGCGCGTGGGTTGAGGCAAAGACCGCGCTCACCATCACAGCGACCGGGATCACCGGCAGCCGGGCCCAGATCCGCGCGACACCGCAATGGGCCAAACAGCGCAGCCCCCAGATCGCCAGCAAGATCGTCAGGGTCCAGCCCGCCAGGCCGATGAACTGCATCGCCGCATCGGCATAGATCGCACCGGGCATGCCAAACAGGTTGGTGGGCGCGCTCGCGGTTGCGTTCATCAGGCTGGGGTCTTGGAGATTATAGGATCTCAGCGCCAGCCCAGTGGCCGAGGCCAAAGCAACCAGAGCCAGCCCAATCAGCTCTGCAATACGCCGCTGCATCGCCTCGCTAGTACGGGCATCCATCAGGGGAACCGTATTTTCTCCGGTCAACATGGCCATGCTAGCCCATTCCTTCCGTCAAGACATCGCGCACCTGCTCCAAGCCACGCCGGACATCCTCGGCTGGTGCGACCAGGGCAAGACGGATATATCCTGCACCCGGATTACCCCCGCCCAGCTCAGGCGCCGTGTCGCGCGAGAGATATCGCCCCGGCAACCCTTTGACGCCTGTGCGGCGCCAAAGCTCCTGCACGACCGTCTCATCCTCGCCGACCCGAAGCCAGAGGAAGAAGCCCGCCTCAGGTGACATGTAACCAGGGATATTTGACAAAACTGCGTCGGCGATCTCGAATTTTTCCGCATAAAGCGCTCGGTTCGCCGCGACATGGTTCTCATCGCGCCAACAGGCAGCGGCGGCATGTTGTGCCGGGATCGGCATCGGCGCTCCGGCATAGGAGCGCAGTTGCAGCATCCGCTTGCGGTTCTCAGGCCCTGTGACGGCAAAGCCTGAGCGCAGGCCCGCAAGGTTGGAGCGTTTGGACAGCGAGTGAAAGGCCACCAGCCGCTCGGGATCAGCCCCGATTTCGCTGGCAACTTCCAACGCGCCTGGCGGCGGCGTGTCGCGATAGATCTCGGAATAGCACTCATCGGCAAAGATCCGGAAATCATGGCGCTCCGCCAGCTCCAACAGGTTTTTCCAATAGGCTTTGTCAGCGACAGCGCCCTGGGGGTTCGCGGGCGAGCAGATATAGGCCACCGTTGTGCGGTCGAGCAGTGCAGGGGGCAGGTTCGCGAAATCCGGCAGATGACCGGTTTCAGCCTTGGCTGGCAGGTAGACCGGCTCCGCCCCCGCCGTGATCGCCGCCACTGCATAGCATTGATAGAACGGATTGGGCAGCAGGACGGCCGGGCGCGCACCGGCCTTGGTCTCTGGGCTCAGCGCAATGCAAGAGGCATAGAGCCCTTCGCGCGTTCCGTTCAAAGGCAGGATCTGGGTTTCGGGATCGCGATATGCCTCAACCGCTCCGTAACGCCGGGCGAGCCAGTCCGAGATCGCGGCACGCAGATCGGCCAAACCTTCATTAGGCGGGTATTTCGAGAGCGTGGCCATATGCTCGGCCATGATCGGCGCAATGAAATCAGGCACTTGATGCTGAGGTTCCCCGATCGACATCGCAATCTCCGGCCCACCAGGAGCAATGCCCTCAAGCAGCCTCCGCAGACGCGGAAACGCATACTCGGGGAGATCCGCGAACTTCGTCGGGAAATCCATCTCTCGTCCTCAAAAAGATGCCTCTAATGGGCAGTTGCGAGAAGGATACCCGGGCAAGCCGATGAAATCCAGTCACCACGAGAGCGTTCAAGATGCGACCTCCAGCGGCCCGGACAAGCCGGACCACTGGAGGCCCCGAACGCGCGCGTGCCGCGCGCGACCAGGCGCCCCGTTCTGAGCTATGCGCCAGGCGGCCATCTGCGAGCTTGCTCGCAGGGATCGGGCGGTCCGCCCGATTTGCCGCGTCAGCGGCTTTGGCCGCTTGCGAGGCGGTAGGGCTGGGTGGCTCACTTGCGCCGGAAAAGCCGCTTATCAGATGTCCAGGTTCTCCACGCTGAGCGCGTTTTCCTGGATGAACTGGCGGCGGGGCTCGACGATATCGCCCATCAGTTTCGTGAAGATCTCGTCGGCTTCGGCCATGTGATCGATCCGGACTTGCAGGAGTGTGCGGGCATCCGGG
>JBCDAS010000003.1:0-41526 GCA_039185235.1 Pseudomonadota bacterium | reverse complement strand
CTCCAGCGCCCTGCGATCGGCCTGTTGGCGGGTCTGCCCGGCCTGGCGCAGCCGCCACGTGATGTCTTCACCGCCATCCTCGCGAAACTCGTGCAAGGCCTCTCTCCGCTCATGATCGAAATCCGAGATCGCCTGGTGCCGGCCGATCGCCTCGGTTAGCACCGCGCGCACTAGGCCGCCATCTTGATGGGGTTTCGCAAAGGGATGCGCGCGCGCCTGGGGAACGCGTGAGAGCAGTTGCACCGGGTCATCGCCCAGCCGCTCTTGCAGGGCATCCAGCGGATCGCTGCCATCGACCAGGGCCGAGATCAAGCCATCGCGAACTGTCTCGTGAAGCGGGGCTTTGAGCACCAATTGCTCCAATTGCTCCTCAAGAGGGGCAATATGGGGATGATTGGCCAGCGCGATTAACAGGATCGTCGCCGCCCGGATCTCCGCAGGATCACCCGCGGCACCTGAGCCCGCCAGGGACGAATTCCTAGCGCTTTGACTGGGCCCGCTCGGCGCGCGAGGGGTGCGGAACCGACCGCGATCGGGGCGCATCGGGCTTGCGGGGCCGGTCTTGGGCCGGAACAGCGCGCTGCGGCGCTCTTTGATCTCTGCACCATAATGCGCCCGGACGCCTGGGTCTTTGATCTTGCCCAGCGCTGTCCTGAGCCGGGTGTCGAGGGCCGCTCTGCGCTCGGGCGTGTCGATCGGGGCGGCCTCTGCCTCGCGTTGCCACAGCATTGCGATCAACGGCACGGCCTCGGCCAGCATCTCCTGCATCGCGGCCCGCCCGCCGGATTTCAGCACATCGTCCGGGTCCTTGCCCTCCGGCAAGATGCAAAAGCGGAGCGACCGGCCCGGTTGCAGCAGCGGCAGCGCGATATCGATCAACCGGTTCGCAGCGCGCAAGCCCGCCGTGTCGCCATCCAGCGCAATGATCGGCTCCGGCGCCATGCGCCACATCAGGCTCAGCTGATCCTCGGTCACCGCGGTTCCAAGCGGGGCAACCGCATGGTCAAACCCAGCCTGGGCCAGGGCTATCACATCCATATAGCCTTCGGTCACGATCAGCTCTTCTGACCCGCGAGAGGCATCGCTGGCGGGACCATGATGGAACAGCACCCGGCCCTTGTGGAAAATCTCGGTCTCCGGCGAGTTCAGATACTTCGCCTGCTGATCAGCACTCAGCGCCCGGCCGCCAAAGGCGATGCACCGCCCGCGCGGGTCGCGGATCGGGAACATCAACCGGCCCCTGAACCGATCATAAGGCGCGCCACCATCTTCCGGCTTGATCACCAGGCCCGCGCCAATCGCCTCGTCCAAAAGCCCTTTCTCTTTGAAATGCTGGGTCAAATGCGAGCGGCTGTTCGGCGCGTATCCAATCTCAAAGCGCTTCAGCGTGGCGGGTTGCAGACCCCGGCTCTCGGCATAGGCGCGCGCGCTCTCACCTTGAGCGGAGCGAAAGGCGAGACCAAAGAGGTTCACCGCTTGCTCCATCGCCTCGGTCAGCCGCGTCTGGCGGTCGCGCTTCTCGGCCGCGCGGGGGTCGCGGGTCTGCGCCGGCATCTCAACACCTGCTTCCCGCGCCAGGATCTCGACCGCCTCGATGAACGAGACATTCTCGGTCTCTTTGACAAAGGTGACCATGTCGCCCTTCGCATGACAGCCAAAGCAGTAGTAAAACCCTTTGCGATCATCGACATGAAACGAAGGCGTGTCTTCCTGGTGAAACGGACAGCAGGCCCAGTAATCCCCCTTGCCGGGCTGCGATTTGCGCTGGTCAAAACTGACCTTCCGGCCCACCACCTCCGAGAGGGTGAGCCGCTGACGCAGGTCATCAAGGAATCCGTTTGGGAGAGCCATCGGATCAGTCTACCGCCTCGGTCAAACTTGTCGAGAGCACTCGCCAGATCTCAGCCGCCGGAGTATAATTTTGACCGAAAGGGAGAGGTGCAATGGTAACCGATAACGACATCAAGGAATTGAAGGAGCATCTCAATCAGCGGATTTCAGATGCGCATAGCAAGATCAATCTCTACACCTCGATTATCGGCAGCCTAACCGGGATCGTTCTTATCCTGATCCCGCTCTATACGTTCTTCAATCTCTCGAAGGAATCTGAGCGTTTGGCGGAGCTTCAGGCCGATCTCGAGCGGCGCATCTCGGACCGCCTTGCGATCATCGAGGAACCGGCTGAGATCAAGATCAACCCGATCTATGAAGGCGCCTATTCCGAGAGCACAATCGGCCTCGGTCTTGTCGAGCCACATCAATGTGACAGCGGGAAACGCAGCTACTCTGCGCGCTTTGAGCTGCATAATATCGGCAGCGGTGTGGTCGAGCGCGTCACCATCAAGCTGCGCGGCAGCGAGGGCCTCTTGGCGCTACCGAGCTACGGGGACACGGATCTGCCAACCTATTTGCACAGCCATAATGAACAGGTCCTCGCGGGCAAGGTCCGATTGAACTACTTCAAACCCTTCTGCGGACCCGAGGATATCGCGGAGGATGCGCGCCTGATGATCGAAGTCTATTACGGCAACGGCCAAGTCAGCCAAACACCGCAGCTTCGGCTTGCGGTCGAGTGAGGTTTTCTGCGAGGCGGATAGTCAAAATAACATATGCAAAACAGCTAGTTGTGGCTACATCTTCACAACCAAATTGCGCAGCTTTCCGATGCCTTGAATGGCCACCTCCACCGTGTCGCCATCGGTCAAAAACCTCGGCGGGATAAAGCCCAGGCCGACGCCCGAAGGCGTGCCCGTCGCGATCAAATCGCCAGGGCGCAACGTGATCCCGCGTGAGCATGTCTCGATGATGCTCGGCACATCATGGATCATCAGGTTGGTATTCGCGTTCTGCCGCTCCTCGCCATTCACATGGGTGGTGACAACACAATCGCTCAGATCGATCTGATCGGCGGTCACAGCCCAGGGGCCGATCGGGCAGAACGTGTCCTGGCTCTTGCCCAAAAGCCATTGATTGTGGCGCTTTTGAACATCCCGCGCGGTGACATCATTCAGGATCGTATAGCCCCAAACATGGGCCATCGCGTCAGCGGCAGAGATATTCCTGCCGCCCGTTCCAATGATGACCGCCAGCTCGACTTCGTAGTCGATATTGACCGACACGTCCGGGTCATAGCGGATCTCATCCTCCGGCCCGATGATCGCTTGTGGCCATTTCGAGAACAGCACAGGCAGCTTTGGCGGCTCGACCGTGCCACGCACCTCCGGCGCCTCGGTCTCCTGCACATGGTCATAGTAGTTTTTGCCGACACAGAAGACGCGCTGGCCATCGCCGCGCAACGGCGCCGTGAGCTTGACATCCGCGAGCGGCAGAACATGCCCTTTGGTCGAGATCTCAAGCCCAATCGCGGGGCCGATCCCGTCGCTGCCATCGAGCCCATCGAAAACGGTAACAGTTGCGGCGTCTTCGTCGACACGCCCAATCAGGTCGCGTCCGGCATGGTGGAAGGCGGCGATCTTCATCGGGGTCTCCTCAGTTTGAATTCAGGCCCAAGCGCGTGCGGATCACGGTTTCACAGGCCAGCCAATCGGTCACGCTGTAATCGGCCTCTGCACAATTGGGGATAAGACCCTCCACCAGCTCCGCGCCAGTGAAGTGGATCCGCGTCGTCTCGGGCGCATGTTTCGCAGCGCTCTGGATCTGACTGGGGGAGTCGTCGACAAAGACGACCGGCGCGTTGATCTGCTTTTGGATCCAGGCCAGAGGTGGGCCTTTGCCGCCCGTGTTCTCGACAAGAGGGTAGGGCATCCCCAGGCTCTTCAGGTTCTCAATCCGCTTCTCGCGCCCGTGTTGGGGCACATTGGTCAGAACCATCACTTGGATCTCGTCTGACAGCCGGTCCAGCACCTCGCGAGCATGGGGAATGGCCTCCTGGCGCAGAACCTCGGTCTCGAAGAACCGGTCGAGCCAGGCGAGACTCTCGTCAAAGGCAAGCGGATGCTCGGCGCCTTCAGGGAACATCGTTCCTTCCAGCCGGTACTCGGTGAGGCGCATCTCAATGCCCTGGGTGGCGAGAAAGCGCTTCAGATGGGCCGCCAAAAGCACCAGCACCTCATCCGCATCCACCGCCAAAAGGGGCTGCCCTGCAACAAGCGGCAAAGCTTCGAGTTGCGCCATGACCCGCGGTAGGATCTTCGAATGCTCGCTCATCAGGTCAGGTCCAATTCGGCAGATCGCCACCGGGCAAGGATGCCCGCGCGCGCATCGGAGTGTCGGGTGGGATGTCTAACGCCGTGCAGCAATCGATCAAAAGCGCCTCATCCGCAAGCAGGAAATCCATCACAAAGCCCAGGAACTCTGGCTCCTGCGCCTGCGCCCTGAGCGCGCCCGGATCCGCCCCCGCCATCCCGGCGAAGCGCCCAATCCGGTCTGCGTCCTCGGCCAACCAACCCAAGACACGCAAAGCCAGGGTCTCGGCCGCATCTTTGGGCAGGGGAAGGGTCATAAAATCACTCGCGACAGCTCTGGCGCGTGTCATAGCGATAAAGTCTGACGAATGCGAGGGGCGCTTAAGCCGCTATTGCGAGACCAACGATTTGCGCGTGAACATATCCCGCATGCGCTCGGCGGCCTGTTTGCGTTCATCCGCGCTCAGCGTGCCGAAAAGCTCGATCAGTTGATTATGCACCAGAACCCGCTGCTCATCCGCAAGCGCCCTGTGGTTTTGGAGGGTCGTTGACAGGCGCTCCGAGGAATACTCCTCGGCCGTCATGTTCTCCATCATCACTACGCGCAACTGGCTGCGCGACTTTCTCAGAAGCAGCATCCGGGGCCGGTCTCTGGCAATGCGTTCCTGAGCCGCCATCTGCTTCTCTTCGGGCATGATGGTCACCAGCCAGGATCCATCTCTCAACCCACTGCTGCGAATATGCGAGCCAATCAGAACGCCTGCCACCACGACGTTCACTGTTAACGAGAACAGCAAAAGCACCTTGACCCAGCGCGGGCAGGTGTATGGCGGCTGCGCCTCGCTCATTAGATGGGCTCCTCAACATCCAAGAAGGTCTCGCCAAAATCGGCCAACACCAAATCCCCGGCGAATGCCTCCAAAGCGGTTGCGCTGCCGCCCAGCCCATAGCCGATCCCAAGACCGGCAAAAAGGCCAACCGCCAGAACCGCTGCCGCGGCCGCAGATCTCAGGGGCAGGGATACGGCCAACCACATGCGCCAGCGCGGCACCCTCGCCGCAGGTTTTTGTACCGGTGCTTGCTGTTCGGCCGTCACATCGGCGGCATCCGCCAGAATGCGTGCCATCAGATCTTCTGATGGTCCGGGCGTTTCACGGGCAATATCTCGGGCAATTTCCCGAAGCCGCGCGTCTAACTCCTGCTCGATCCGGTCAGACATCGTCGAACCTTTCCTCATTTCGTGAGAGCCGCTTTGCTAACTGCCTGCGAGCCCTTGCCAGCAGACTTTCTACGGCTTCGACCGTACATTCCAGCCGTTCTGCAATGGCCGGGTTTGAAAATTCTTCAAAGTGGCGCAAAAGCAAGGCTTCTCGTTGTCGCGCTGGAAGACGTGCGATCTCCGCAGCAAGCGCTTTATTTCGCTGTTCTGTGGCGATTGTTTGAAAAACGCTTGGTCTTTCGTCTTCCGGCTCGGCGATTTTGTCAAAATCGGTGGTCGGCCGGCGGCGACGCAGCCGGTCGATGCATAAATTCTGAGTGACGCGATAAATCCAGGTCGTCACTTTTGCTTCTCCCACCCGCCAGGTCCCCGCCTGGCGCCACAGCTTCATCATCACCTCTTGGGCGACATCCTCAGCTTCATCCCGGTCGCCAAGGATGCGCCAGGCCTGACGCACAATCGCCGGGGCCAATCGTTCCGTCAGAACCCGCGCCGCCGACTGGTCGCCCGCAGCAAAGCGGAGAACCAGTTCCGCATTCTCGTCTTGCGAGCCTTCGTCCGACACTCCGTCGCGATCCTTCAGGGCGCGTCATGGCCCTCACGTCAATTGCGGTCGAGACGGCGGCGCCTTGCCTCGTTGAGCTCTTCTTGGCTCACAAGCCCGTCGCCATCGGTGTCCAGTCTCGAGAAAAGCATCGCGTAGCGTTGATCGCGGCGCTGCTCAAACTCTGACTGCTGGATCACACCATCTCCGTCCGTATCCGCCTTCGCAAACCTTTTCTTCGCACGCTCCGCAGCCTGTGTCTGCGCGTAGAAAACCGTTTCATCCTGGGTCAGTTCCCCGTCGCCATTGCTGTCGATTTCGTCAAATTTGGCGGTTCCGAGGCTTGCGAACTCATCCTGGCTCAGCAATCCATCGCCATTCTGGTCCATTCGTTCGAATCGTGCCTGGCGGTCCTCGCTCTCAGCCACCCCAAGGGCAGGGTGTAGCAAGAGCGTCGCTGCCGCCAACAGCAACGAATTCATCCGGGTCATTTCCGTCTCCAAACTCTTGGTGCTTGGCACCTTTGCCGGTTGATACGGGAGGGGCGAGCGATTCCGTCGCTCATAACCCCTGTCGAGCGACATGGTGCCGCAAGACATTTTGAGCGCCTGATTTTGCCCCACATCACAGCTAGGACACACGCGTGAGGTGCAACATGCGCGATTTAACCGACATGACCGTGGACATTGCAGATGAACGACCCCTCGGCCCCGCTCTAGCACGGGGGTGGCGGCGGTGTTGCCCGAAATGCGGCGGCGGCCCGATGATGAAGGGCTACCTGACCGTGCGCAAAACCTGCCCGTCCTGTGGTGAGCCCTTGTACCACCACCGGGCCGATGACATGCCCGCCTGGGCCACCATCCTGATCGTCGGCCACCTGATCGCGCCCTTCATGATCATGCTCGAGACAACCTACAGCCCGCCGCTTTGGGTGCATTGGGCAATCTGGCCGACCCTGGCCCTCGCGCTGGTCTTCTGGCTCCTGCCGCGGATCAAAGGGATGATCGTGGCCATGCAATGGTGTTGGCGCATGCATGGATTTGGCGAGGAAAACTAGCCGCCCTGACATGCCGCTGGACAAGATGAGCCCGGCGGCGTCATAGTCCTCTGAGTTCGCCTCAAGGACACCCCCTCATGACCACGCCCCCTCCGAAAGACGCCATCCGCAATGCGGCCACGGTTGTCTTGGTTCGGCGCGATGCCGAGCGGCCTCGGATCTTGATGGGCCAGAGGGGCAAAGGGGCTGCCTTCATGCCCTCGAAATTCGTCTTCCCAGGCGGGGCGGTGGACCCCGAGGATCAGCTCCTGTCCGAGATCCACACGCTCCCCGAAGACCTGGCTAAACCTCTGGCGCATCGCGCAGACCCAGAGCTGGCCCGTCCCCTGGTCCTCGCCGCGATCCGCGAGCTATGGGAGGAGGCGGGCCTCGCGCTGGCCCATACCAATGACAACCCGGGCGAAGCGGTGCCGGAAGGCTGGCAAAGCTTCTTCGCCGCAGGCCATCGACCGGCGCTCAACCGCCTTACCTATATCTTCCGCGCAATCACGCCGCCGGGGCGCCCAAGGCGCTTTGATGCGCGGTTTTTCCTGGTCGAGGCGGATGCCCTCCAGGGCGATCTCGACGATTTCAGCGGCGCGAGCGATGAACTTAGCCATCTCAGCTGGCTCAGCCTGGCCGAGGCGCGTCGCCTCGATCTGCCCTTCATCACCGAGGTTGTGCTGGCCGAGGTCGAGGCCCGGCTCTTCTCCGACACACCGCGTCCAATCCCGTTCTTCCACCACTCCGAGGGGAAGTCCTTCGTCGATCCGCTCTAGCAGATGAAGGTCGATCTCGGCATGTTCGGACGCGGCGATTGGATCGTCCCGATTGTCGGGATGGCGGTGGCTGGGATCACCTTCTCCTATATCTGGCCGCTCTTCTCGCTCCTGCTCGAGCGTGGTGGCTATTCCGGCTTTATGATCGGGCTCAGCGCGACCGCATCGGCGCTGACCATGGTGGTCTCAGCCCCGATCATGCCCCGCGTGCTGGCGCGGCTCGGCCTCGTGCCCCTGATGGTTTGGTCGGCCGTCGCGACGGCTTTGGTGCTGATTGGGGCAGGGCTCTCGGACAACTATCTCTGGTGGATCCTCTTGCGCCTGGTCCTTGGGTTCAGCAGCACGGCATTGTTCTTAGCGGCCGAGTATTGGCTGGTCGAGATCGCACCGCCAGAGCGGCGCGGGCGTGTGGTGGCGATCTATGCGATTGTCCTCTCGGTCAGCTACGGGCTCGGGCCACTCTTGCTGCGCTGGCTGGGGCTTGAGAGTTTTGCGACCTTCTGGGTGCCAGCCTTGATCGTGGCGGCCAGCATTCTGCCGATCCTCTGGGGCCGCTCCGGCGCGCCAGAGGCGCGGGTCGAAGGTGCCGCCTCGCCCTTGCAGACGCTCAGCTATTTCCGCTCCGATCCGCTGGTGATCTGGGGTGTTGTGATGTTTGGCATGATCGAGTTCGGCGCGCTGGGTCTGCTCAGTGTCTGGGGTGTGCGCAGTGGCATGGAGGAGCCGGACGCGCTGGCGCTTCTGACCTGGCTCGCGGTCGGCTCGATGATCTTTCAGTTGCTGATGGGCTGGGCGGCGGATCTCTATGATCGGCGCACGCTTTTGATGCTGAGCGGGATTGTCTCGATGATCGCACCCTTGATGATTGTCTTCACCGGGGTCTCGTACTGGATTGTCGTCCTTTGCATCGTGCTCTGGGGCGGGATGGCGGTCTCGCTCTACACGCTCGCCCTGACCGAACTGGGCGCGCGCTATGATGGGCCAAAGCTCGCGGCTGGAAATGCGGCCGTGGTGCTCGCCTATGGGGTCGGTGCGTTCGCGGCGCCCGCTCTCTTTGGCCAGGCGATGGATTGGGTTGATCCCGATGGCCTCCTCTATTTCTCGGCCATCTGCGCGCTCGCCTATACCCTGTTGGCGATCTGGAGGATAGCGACCAGGCCCCGGAAACCCCTTGACATAAAAGCCGAGAAGAGTACGTAGCGGGTTCCGATTTTCGACCCGCGCGGCCTTTGGTCTGGCGCGGAGCTAGGAGACCTAAAATGGCGAAGCCGACAACTGTCAAAATCCGCCTGAACTCGACCGCGGGCACGGGCCATTACTATGTGACCAAAAAGAACTCGCGCACGATGACCGACAAGATGGTGGTCCGGAAATACGACCCCGTCGCGCGCAAGCATGTCGAGTACAAAGAAGGCAAGATCAAGTAGGATCCAACCTTTGCGGACATGAAAAAAGGGCGGCCAATCGGCCGCCCTTTCGCGTTCTAAGCTGGGTGCCGGGTTTACTCCCGGCTTCCCATGAATTGCAGCAGGAACATGAACATGTTCAGGAAGTTCAGGTACAGGCTCAGCGCGCCCATGATGCCCGCTTTCTCTGCCATCGCCTCGCCACCCGGCTGGGTGCGCAGGTAGAGATAGGTGTTCTTGATGTTCTGCGTGTCATAGGCGGTGAGGCCTGCAAAGATCAGAACGCCGAGGAAGGAGATCGCAAACATCAAAGCTGGCGAGGCCAGGAAGATGTTGATGATCGAGGCAACGATCAGACCGATCACGCCCATTATCAGGAAAGTACCCCAGCCCGAGAGGTCTTTCTTGGTCGTGTAGCCATAGATCGACAGACCGCCAAACGCGATTGCGGTGACAAAGAAGGTCTGCGCGATCGACATGCCGGTGAAGACCGCAAAGATCCACGAGATCGACAGGCCCATAACGGCGGCAAAGGCCCAAAACACCATTTGCGCTGTTGAGGTCGACATCCGGCTCACTGTTGCGCCGAACAGGAAGATAAAGGCGAGCGGGGCGAACATGATCACCCATTTGATCGGGCTTGCGAACATCGCCACGATCGCGCTGGCCGGGATCAGCGTGGTCGGCTGCTCATTCACAACCGCACGGAAATCCATGCCCACGACATAGGCCACCAGGCCCGTTATGATCATCGCGCCTGACATTAGCGCGTAGACCTTGCTCATATGCGACTGCAAGCCAACGTCGATCTCGGCGCGCTCACGCGCGATCGTCGGGTTGCTCGTGTAGTTCGGGTTCACCATCTGTCTCTGAATCCCTGTTTTTCCCAAAAAGAGGTCCACCGGTCAGGGTTTCCGACCGATACCTTTCGAATATCATCAATCCAGGCCCCAGGTTCAAGGGGCATCAAGCAGAACTCGCCTACGATTTGCGACAAATGGAAACCTATCCCGCAGCCGTGCGCAAAACGCGCGCGGGTCGCTGGTTCAATGCTTTGGCCGCAAAGCCAGTGGCCGCCAGCAGGTTCAAGAGCGCGCCCGCCGCCACTGTGATGATCGCCGCCCTCGGCGCGAGCTCGAATTCCGCGTCGAAGACATAGGTCGAGACCGCCCAGGCCGTCACGCTCCCCCAGACCAAAGCAACCAGCCCAGCGGCTGATCCCAGCAGCAGGGCCCGCAAGGCAAAGCTCGACAGAACGCGCGACCGGCTCGCCCCCAAAGTCCGCAGGATCGCCGCCTCATGCACCTGGCGGTCGGCGCTGGCCGCAGCCGCGCCAATCAGAACCGCGAGGCCCGTGATCAGGACCGCGAGCGCCGCCCAACGGGTCGCCGAACCCAGATCCCCCAGCGCTGTCGCCACCCGCTCCACCTGATCGCGGACCCGGATCACGGTGATGTTGGGATAGGTCTTGCCGATCTCGCGCATGATCGAGGCTTCACTCGCCGGTGGCGTATGGACCGTGGCGATATGGGTGTGCGGCGCGCCCGCCAAGGCGCCTGGGTTCAGGATGATCAGGAAGTTGATCCCCATGCCCCGCCACTCGACCTTGCGGAAATTCGCCACCCGCGCTGTGATCGGACGCCCGAGAATGCTGATCGTCACCGTCGATCCGATCGACAAACCCAACTCGCGGCCTTCTTCTTCCGCGAAACTGACCAAGGGCTCGCCGGAGTAATCCTCGGACCACCATTCGCCTTCGGTGAGAACGGCTTCCGGCGGTTTCGCGGCCGCATAGCTCACCCCGCGATCACCGCGCAGAACCCAAGCGGCGGCCGGGTCAATCGGCGCCTCTCGCGCGGTGATCCCATTGAGCTGCGTAATCACCCCGCGCAACATCGAGGCGGTGTCGGTCCGATCCGCGCCATTCTCCGCCAGGATCTCCTCAAACCCCGCCAATTGGTTGGTTTGAATATCGACGAAGAAGAAAGCCGGGCTACCGGTTGGCAGCTGATCGCGGATCAGCCGCTGGAGATTGGCATCGATCTGGCCAATGGCCGCAATCACACCCAGGGCAAGCCCCAATGCCACGACAACGCCAGGGGTCTGCCCGCTCGGCGCGCCAATCGCGCCCAAGGCCAGGCGCCAGCCCGGACGGCGGCGCAGAATGCCCAGATGCGCCCAGCGCCGCGCCAGAACAGCCAAAACCGCACCGAGGCTGCGCAGGCAGATGAACGCGGCGAAGAGCGCGACCAGGACCCAAAACGCCAGCTCCGGCGCCTCGGAGAGGCCGATGATCACCAGCGTTGAGAAGATCAACAAGCCGAACAGCACGGCCACCATCCAACGCCCAGGCTGCAACGCATCGGTGCTGGTCATCTCGCGAAACAGCGTCGCCGGGCGCACATCGCGCAGCCAGGCCAGCGGCCAGATCGTGAAGACAATTGCCGTGATCGCACCGAAGACAGCGGCGATCATCAGGGGCTGGAGATAGACGCCAAACACCGCAGGCACCGGCAATTGATCCGCCAAGAGCGGCCCGGCCAGCGCGACCGCGCCCGCTCCCAAAGCCAGGCCCAGGGCAATCCCGATCAGCGAGATCACCGCGACCTGCAGCAGATAGATGCTGAACACCATCGAACCCGTGGCCCCCAGGGTTCTCAGCGCTGCAATCGTCTTGGTCTTGCGGTTCAAATACCCGCGCACCGCCGCCCCAATCCCGACACCGCCAATTGCCAGGGCGGCAAGACCGACCAGGATCAGAAAAGCCCCCAGCCGGTCGACCAATCGCTCGATCCCCGGGGCCGCGTTGCGATGGTCACGCCAGCGCGCTCCGCTCTCTGGGAACCGGGTCTGAAAGTCAGCGCGCAGCGCCTCCAGGGGCGCATCGCCAATGCGTAGGCGATAGAGCATGTCAAAGATCGTACCGGTCTCGAGCAGCCCGGCCGCACGCAGCCCATCCAGCGAGACAACCGTCCTCGGACCCAGGTTGAACCCTTGCGAGGCCGCGTCCGGTTCGCTCATCAGGCGCCCCCGGTACTCAAAGGTCGCCGTGCCAAGGCGCACGCGATCCCCGGGCTGCAGACCCAATCGATCGGCCAGCACAGGCTCGGTGATCAACCCGTAAAAGCCGCCGCGCTCGGCCAACAGATCCGCCAGTGCCACGCCGCCGGTTTCCGCCGCGCCAAATAGCGGCCAGAGGTCGTCGACCCCCTTCACCTGGCTCAACGCGCGCTCGGCCGGTGTATCGTCGCGGCTGATCATCGAGCGTAGATCCGCGATCTCCGAGAGATCGCCCTGCGCCTCGAACCAGGCGCGTTCCTCCGGCGTCGCCGCGCGGTAGGTGAGCGAGACCGAGACATCGCCGCCCAGGATCTCCCGCCCCTCGGCTGCCAATCCGCTCGAGATCGCCTGCGAGATCGAGCCCACGGCGGCAATCCCCGCAACACCCAGGATAAGACAGACCAGAAAGACCCGAAACCCCGCCAGACCGCCGCGCAGGTCTCGGATTGCAATCCGCAACAGGGTAGGGCTCACGCCGCGCGCCTTTGGTCTTGCGAGATCTGGCCATCAGCGATGGTGATCACCCGGCCACAGCGTGCGGCTAACTCGGGCGCATGCGTGACAATCACCAGCGTCGTGCCCGCGGCGCGGGTGACCTCGAACATCATGTCCGAGACTTCTTGGCCGGTGCGGCCATCCAGATTGCCCGTGGGCTCATCGGCGAAAATCAGATCCGGGCGCGGCGCCAAAGCGCGGGCCAAAGCAACCCGCTGTTGTTCGCCGCCCGACAGCTGCGCGGGATAGTGATCCTCGCGATGACCAAGGCCAACGCTCTGAAGCGCCTCGGCGGCCCGCCCGAACGGGTCCGCGCCGCCCGCAAGCTCCAGTGGGGTCGCGACATTCTCGATCGCGGTCATTGTCGGGATCAGGTGGAAGGATTGGAACACCACGCCCATCCGGTCCCGCCTCAGCCGCGCCAGCGCATCCTCGCCGAGACCGGTGAGATCCTCGCCCAGAACCGTGACCGTTCCGCCCGTCGCCCGCTCCAGTCCCGCCATCACCATCAACAGCGATGATTTGCCCGAGCCTGAGGGCCCAACGATGCCAATTGTCTCGCCAGTTCCTATCTCCAGACTGACACCGCGCAGAATATCGACTTGACCTGCGGTGCTGGGCAAGGTCAGTCGGACATCTTGAAGCTGGATCAATGGTGGTGTCATGGGCCTCGACCTCTTGCAAACGAACCTTCCATATGGGCTCTTGCGGCGATGCGGCAAGTTGCTGGCCTGCCTGCTCATTCTGGCGCCGGGCCTGGTTGCCGCCGACACGGTGAAACTGGTGGCTTTGGGCGACAGTCTGGTTGCGGGTTACGGCCTGCCCGAGGAAGAGGGCTTTGTCCCCCAACTCGACGCCTGGCTGGCAGCGCAAGGCCGGCCAGAGGTCGAGGTGATCAATATGGGCGTCTCAGGCGACACGACCGCCGGCGGGCTCGCCCGGCTCGACTGGGCCCTTGGGGGTGGGGCGGATGCGGTCCTGGTCGAACTGGGCGCCAACGACCTGTTGCGCGGCGTCGATCCGGCGGCCAGCCGGGCCAATCTCGATCAGCTTCTGAGCAAGCTTCACGATCGCAACCTGCCGGTTCTTATCTCCGGCATGACCGCATCGAACAATTTCGGACCGGAATACAAGGCCGACTATGACGCCATGTTCCCGGATCTGGCCGAGAAACACGGCGCGCTCTACGATCCCTTCTTCCTCGAGGGGCTGGTCGGTGAGCCCGGGCTCTTCCAAAGCGACGGCCTCCATCCCAACCGCGAAGGCGTCGCCCGCATCGTGGCCCGGATCGGCCCGCGCATCATCGAGTTGCTCGACCGGGTCGAGGAATGATCCGAGCCTTCGTGGCGCTCACCTTGCCCGACCCGATGATCGAGGCGCTGGACGCTCTGCAAGCGGACCTGACCATCGGATCCCTCGTTGCGCGCGAAAACCTGCACCTGACGCTTGCGTTTCTGGGGGAGCAGCCGCGCCCCGTGCTGGAAGACCTGCATCTGGCGCTGGAGCGCATCCGCCTTACGCCCTTTGACCTCACACTCTCCGGTCTTGGCCAGTTCGGCGGGCGGGAGCCGCGGACGATCCATGCCGAGGCAGACCGCACCGAGCCGCTCAAACGCCTGCGGGGCAAAGTCTATCGGGCGGCAGAGGAGGCAGGGCTTGCGCCGGATACCAGGCGCTTTCATCCCCATGTCACGCTCTCCCGGCTCAAAGCGTTGGATTTCGAGGAGAGGGCGGGTTTGGAGCGTTGGACCGCCCGGCATGCGGGATTCGCTGCCGGGCCGTCCGAGATGTCGTCTTTCGGTCTTTACCAGTCCACGCTCACGCGCAATGGACCGGTCTATGACCTGATGGCGGCCTATCCGCTGGGCTGATCAGCGCGTCGGCAGATCCCAGAATGGGCGACGCGCTTCGCGCAGGGCCGTTTCGCGGTCGAGGCCGATATCCTCTAGCTCGTGGTCGGTCAGATCCGCGAGATGGCGGCGTTCTGCCATTACGCCCAGGATGTTAAAGACCGAGATGACGGGGAGTTTGAAGCCGGTTCCCGACAGGGCCAGTGCGTATTTGTTCATGATCGTCTCCATCAGTCTGAGTGAATTATCACCGGGGTTGTATTCTGATGCTTGATATATGGGATCAGGCATGTATAAGGGAAACGAATGTTTTTGAAGTGAAGCATCACGGAGGATGATGAATGCCCCGGAACCTAGACCTCACGGCCCTCAGATCATTTGTCACCGTTGCCGAGACCGGCGGCGTCACTCGCGCGGCGCATCAGTTGAACCTGACGCAATCCGCGGTCTCGATGCAGCTGAAGCGGTTGGAGGAGTCCCTGAACCTCGCGCTCCTGAACCGATCGGGCCGGGGCGTGCAGCTCACCAGCCATGGCGAGCAATTGCTCAGCTATGGCCGCCGGATGATCGCGCTGAATGACGAGGTTCTCTCCCGCATGACCGATTCCCGCTTTGAAGGCGAGATCCGGCTGGGTGTGCCCTCTGACATCGTCTACCCGCAGATCCCGGGCATTCTAAAGCGCTTTGATCGGGAGTTCCCGAGGGTCAAGATCCATCTGATCTCCTCCTACACAACCCGGCTCAAGGCGATGATCGAGGCGGGTGAGGTCGATCTGATCCTCACCACCGAAAGCGATGTTGACCCGCATGCCGAAGTGCTCACCACCCAGCGGCTGGTCTGGGTTGGGGCGGAGAACGGCATGGCGTGGCGCGAACGGCCCTTGCGGCTGGCCTTCGAGCAGCAATGCATGTTCCGCCAATGGGCGACCAAGGCATTGGATGAGGTGGAAATCCGCTGGGAAATGGCGGTCGAGACCAGCTCGACCCGCAGCGTGGAGGCCTCGATCTCGGCCGATCTTGCTGTGCATGCGATTCTGGAAGGTGCAATCGGCTATAACATGACGCGGATCGACCATGGCGGGCAGTTGCCGGAGCTGCCGATGAGCCGGATCGGGATGTATCGCAAACCGACCGTCACCGGTGCGCCGATCGATGCGCTGGAGCAAATGCTCAGGACATCTTATGCCGATATGGCAGCCGTCGCCTAAAGGAGACCTCAGATGCCCCAACGCGCCATTCCGTTTCTCTTTATGCGCGGGGGCACTTCCCGCGGGCCGTATTTCAACCGCGCCGATTTGCCGGAGGATCGCGATGCCCTGGCAGAACTCTTATGTGATCTCATCGGCGCGGGCCACCCGCTCAACATCGATGGGATCGGCGGTGGGGCTGCGGTGACGACCAAAGTCGCGATGCTGTCGCGGTCAGATGATGACTGGGCCGAGGTCGATTACTTCTTCGCGCAAGTCGCGGTCGAGGAGCGCCTGGTCGACTTCAAACCGACCTGTGGGAACATCCTCTCAGCTGTCGGCCCGGCTGCGATTGAGATGGGATTGGTCGCGGCACAGGATCCGGAGACCGTGGTGCGAATCCGCTCGGTCAATACAGGCGCTTTGGTCGAGGCCCGCGTGCAAACACCGGGCGGTCTGGTGCGCTATGATGGCGATTGCGCAATCGATGGCGTGCCGGGACACTCGGCGGCGGTGCCGTTGAGCTTTATGAAAGTCGCGGGTTCGAGCACTGGGGCGATGTTTCCAACCGGCAATGTGACGGATGTGATCGATGGGGTCGAAGTCACCTGCATCGATGTCGCCATGCCCCTGATGATCGCGCGCGCCTCGGATTTTGGCGTGACTGGGACCGAGACGCGCGAGGCGCTGGATGGCAATCAAGAGCTGATGGCCCGGATGGAAGCCGTGCGGTTGGAGGCGGGGATGCGGATGGGGATGGGCGATGTCGCCCAATCCGTGACACCGAAGATCGGTCTTTTGGCAGCCCCGAGAGGCGAGGGCGCGATCACAGCGCGTTACTTCATGCCCTGGGCCTGCCACCCGACAATGGCGGTGACGGGCGCGCAATGCATTGCGAGTTGTCTGCTCTGTCCGGGAACCGTCGCCCGAGATCTCGCGCGCCTGCCCAATGGCTCTCCGGCGCAGGTGATGATCGAGCATCCTTCGGGCAGCATTGAAGTGCTGGTCGATTACCAGGCCGATAGCCGCGGTCGGATCGATGTGATCTCGGCTGGTTTGCTCCGCACCGCCAGGCTTTTAGCCCGAGGCGAGATCATGGCGCCCGAGATCTGAAGGGCGATCACCCCACCCGCGAACCGGCCCGCCGCCCGCCCCCACCCACCCCCCGGCGCGCAGCGGGCCGGTTCGCGGGTGGGGTGAAGATCGCAGTTTGTCGCGGTTTGTCCTGTTTCTGCGAAAAAAGATCTCTCGAAGTCTTGGATTTATTAAGTCTCCGAAAATCGCAGTTTTTCCGAGTGGTCAGATCTTTGCCAGGAGGGCGTGGGTCAGGTCTGAATTCGGGTCTGCCAGCGGGCCGATTACGCTGAGGTGATTATGGCCTTCGGCCTCGACTTGGGTGATCTTCATGCCAGTCGCGCGCCAATGTGTGAGGAGCTGGTTTTGTCTGCGGAACTCCGGCAATTCATCGGCGCCGACCCAGCAGGTCAGCGGCGTCGTAATGGCAGGTATGTGATTGATTGGGCTCTCTTTTTGGGCTTCGTCTTCGGTCAGGCCTAAGGTCTCGTTCAGGGCGGTCAGGCGGAGCGGATCCAGATCATGCAGGCCCGAGATCGAGACCGTGCGTTCGACCCGCCGCGCAGTCTCGGGTCTCAGGAGACCGGGGCAGAGCATCCGGGTGACGAGATGCCCGCCCGCCGAATGCCCGGCGAGGCGGATCGGCCCCGCGACCTCCTCCGCGACCCGCTCAACGGAGGCCGCAATCTGGCGCGAGATACCGCCAATCCGGATCGCTGTGCAAAGCGTGTAACCAGGGATAGCAACCGCCCATCCATCGGCCATCGGGCCCCTTGCGACCCAGGAGAAGACGTCGCGATTGAAGCGACGCCAGTAGCCGCCATGCACGAAGACAACCAGGCCCTTGGTGGTCCCGGCTGGGGTGAAAAGATCGAAGCACTCTCTCTCCGACGGGCCGTAAGGGATACCCAATTGGCCCGGAAGCTCAGCGCGGGCGGCCTTGGCCATCTTGTGCCATTCGGCGATAATTTCATCCGCGTTGGCAATGGCTGAGACATTGTCATAGGCTGCATCCCAGTCCACTCGAGCCTCCTACTCCGCCGCTTGTGCTCGGTTTGCATGCTGGAAATGCAGCCGGAAATAGCTGCGGCCATCCGGTGCGAATTCGACGCTCAGATCGCCCCCGAGCCGGCGCATGACCGTGCGCGAAATTGGCAGGCCAAGGCCTGCGCCCTGGCTGCGATTGGCTTTGGTACCGCGGGCAAATTTCTCAAATATCTTAGGGGCTTCGTCGCGAGAGACACCGCCGCCATTGTCGATAATGTCGAGCAGGATACGCGCCCCGTGACGGTGCCAGGCCAACTCAATCTCGGGCGTCTCGGCGTCGTTATACTTCACTGCATTGGTGAGGATGTTGAGCAGCACTTGGCGCAGCCTGTCAGGGTGCGAGGTCACCCATAGATCGCCCGGGTCGTCATAGGGCAGCACTTTCACACCTGCCGTATCGCAAAGTGGTTCGATCGTGGCCAACGCCCCCTCGACGGCCTCGCCCAGATGGACCGGTTCGCTTTGGATATGGGTCGAGCCCGATTCTAGGCGCCCAATGTCAAGGATCTCGTCGAGGAGCCGGGTCAGGCGCAGGCTTTCTTCATGGATGATGCCAACAAAGCGTCGGGTCTCGTCATTGGATAGATCGGGACCTTTCAGAATGTCTGAGAAAGATCGGATAGAAGTCATCGGGGTGCGCAGCTCGTGGCTGACTTGGGCGAGGAAGTCATCCTTTTGCTTGTCGAGATTGCGCAGCTGCGCGTTCACGTGGCGCAGTTGCTGGGCGGTGCGCTCCAACTCGGCGGTCTTCTCGGCCAGGCGGGCAGAGGTCTCGATCAGCTTTTGCGTCTCGTCGGCAATGTCCATCAGGTCGGTGAAGGTGACGGTCTCGCCACTTGCGGTTCGGTTCACCATCGCGTGGGCTGAGGCGGCGCCGACCGAGCCCGCGAGCTCGCGCTCGAGCCGGGAGATGCATTGATCGGTGGCGCGTGGCAGCCCCTCTCGGATGCCCTGGCTGAGTGCGATCTCCTTGAACAGGATCCGCGCGGGCTCGACCCCCAAGATCCGCTGGGCGAGGATGAAAAGATCCTCAGGCGTTGCGTCGCGTTGAATGAAAGTGCGTTGGCTGGCGGAGGTATGGAACGCATCGACGAAGAGCGCGCCTTGCAATTGTTCCAGCTGCGCCGGGCGGGTAAGTATCGAGACTATAAGGAAAATCGCGAGATTACTGCCGAGCGACCAGACCATAGCATGGACCAACGCATCATCTGACGGCACCCCCAGCAAGGCTTGGGGACGCAGCAGCGAGATGCCAAATGGCCCGTTCTCAATCACAGCGCTGGAGAGGATGAGCCCGCCCTCGAAGCTCGGCAAAAACAGCGTGTAGGCCCAGAACAAAAACCCAACCGCGAGGCCTGAAAGCGCCCCCTTCGCCGTCGCACCACGCCAGAAGACCCCCCCGATCAGGGCAGGCAAGACTTGAGCGATCCCGGCAAAAGCGATCAGCCCGATTGAGGCCAAAGCATCGGTCCCTCCGGTCAGCTGGAAGTAGAGGTATCCGAGCATCAGAATCGCCGCGATCGACACGCGGCGGCTTACCAGAAGCAAGTTGCGGACATCGCCGGAAGATGCCGTTCGCGATGCTTGGAAGGTCAGGCTGAGCGGCATCACGATGTGGTTCGAGATCATGGTCGCAAGAGCGATTGTCGCCACGATCACCATGGAGGTCGCTGCCGAGAAGCCACCAATATAGGCAATCAGCGCGAGCTCTTGCCTCCCAGAATGGAGTGGCAGGGTCATCACGAAGAGATCCGGGTTCGCGCCCGCTGGCATCTCGGACAACCCGACGATCGCGATAGGCAGCACGAAAAGGCACATCAGGAAGAGATAGGCTGGGAACATCCAACTGGCGGTGCTCAGATGGCGTTCATCGACGTTCTCGACCACGATCACTTGGAATTGCCGAGGCAGACAGATGATCGCCGTGGCGGCCAGGAAAGTCACCGTCAGCCAACGTGCATCGAAAACAGTCTCTGGGTCGATCAGGTCGGGCGGCATCCGATCAAAAACGGCATCCACGCTGCCGGCCAGACCAAAGACCACGAAGACACCGACCGCCATCAGGGCCACCAGCTTGACCAAGGCCTCCACTGCGATCGCTGCGACCACACCATGATGACGCTCATTCGCATCAATGGTACGCGTGCCGAACAGGATGGTGAAAACCGCCATTCCTGCCGCCACCCAGAACCCGGTAAGCGCTGCATCTGTCGCGCCAGCGATGGCTTCAAAAGCCCTGGTAACAGCCTGAAGTTGCAAGGCAATGTAAGGCGTCGTCGCGATCACTGCGATCAAGGTAACCGCAACCGCCAAAGCGGGCGACTTGCCGTAACGCGAGGAGATCATGTCCGCGATCGACGTGATCCGATGCTCTTTGCCGATCCGGACCAGCTTACGCAGAAACCAGAACCAGCCGACGAAGACCAGGGTGGGACCCAGATAGATCGTCAAGAACTCCAAACCATTGCGCGCGGCTGATCCCACGGCTCCGAAGAACGTCCAGGAGGTGCAGTAGACCGAGATCGAGAGCGTGTAGACCAGCGGTGAGCGCAGCCAGCGCATGCGCCCTGCACGGCTGCTGCGATCGGCGATCCAGGCGACCAGAAAGAGAATGGCGACATATCCGATCGAGACACCAATCACGAGATTGGAGGACAAAGTCACGGCGCCGTCTCGTCTGGTGGGTCACCTCCGGCCTCGGCCCGGGTTGCGAGATCCTGCTCCATCGTCGTCTCAATGCGTTTGGCCAGAACCGCTGTTGCCGCGATCAGAACTGCCCAGACCGTGAAGATGTAGGCGACCATGACTGGGATGCCAAAAATCCTGCCGTCGATCGCAAAGATGGTGGCAACAGGCTGGATCAGGAAGAGCAACCCGACGATGGGCAAGATCAACGCCGCATCCCGCGTCTTGCGGTTTCTCAAGACGAGATCGGTTGACGGGTTACGCTCGACCATTCTGCGCCAGATGTTTCACAGTCTCGACCACTTCGAGGTTGGAAAAGGGTTTGGTGATGAAGACATCCGCTCCCAACTGCGCGGCACGCTCGCGGTCCTCCCGAAGGCCCTTAGCCGTGAGCATCACCACGGGCAGTCCGGCAGTGCGCGGATCGGCGCGCAGGGTGCGCAGCATCTCGAACCCATCCAATTCGGGCAGCATCACGTCCAAGAGCATCACGTCGGGTGGATCATCCAGTGCATTTGTCAAAGCCTGCGCGCCATTCATCTCGGTCGTAATCTCAAAGCCTGCCCGTCCCAGAAGGAAGCTGAGCGATTCAACGATATGCGGCTCGTCTTCTGCCAGAAGCACGCGCTTCGCCATCGGCGTTTCCCCTATCGAGGCCCCTTCTGTCGTGGGGCTTTGGAGAAACGCTACCCGATTCATGGGCGCTTGTCTGCAATTGGGATCAGCCCGAGATCGGGTCGCCGACCCGGTGCAGGCAACTCTCGCGCGGGCAGATCCGGCACGACAGGCCCACGGGATCAGCCTTGATCTCCGAGTTCGGGGCGTAGACGGTCTTGGCTGCGTCCTCTTCAGACAGGATCATCATGTCGGTCAGATAGTGCTGTGTCGCGCCAAACTGGGCGATCCCGGTTGGGCGTGCTCTTGCGACGAAAACGAAGCGCTGGCCGTTCGGAAACCCAACCAATTGTCGATGCGCGCGGCCGGGCACCTGTGCGGCCCGCGCCAGGATCCAAAGCGGACAAAGCCCGGCGCCGCGGGTCGGATGGAAACCGGGAATGGGCCTGAGATCCAGGATCGAACCCGCCGCGTTTGCAACCAGATAGCCGATTTGCGGCTGGTCCTCGGGCAGGGCGGTCAGGCGCCGGCAGATTACATCCGCCTCGAGCCCGGTCTGTGCCACCAAGAGATCCAGATCATAGCCTGCCATCCGGGCGCGCTCGGCAAAGGCAGGACCGGTCGCAACCACGTCGCGGGCGTAGTCTTCCAGCGCTCGGCGCGCGCGGGACCTGGCGGAGGCTGTGTTCATTTGCGGGGCCGCCAGAAGGATTGCATCAATCGCAGCGAGACCGTCTGCCTCAATCGCATCGAACCGGTTGGCATGATCTTCGAACAGAGCTTCAACCTCATCAAGCGGGGTCACAGCCCTTGCATCCGTATGCGCTTTGTCGAAATACGCCGCCAAAGCCTCGCCAACTTCCGAGAGTTTCATGCTCTCATCGGCCAGGATCGCATGGAAGCGGCGCAACTGTTCACCACCAACATCGGGCACGGTCTCCAGGATCTCCGAGATCGATCTGAGCGCTGCAATATGGGTGAGCATTTTGTGCACGGATTCGCCCAGAAAAGGGTCATGGGTCAGTCGATCCGCGAGCGCGTCGGCAAGTGTGGAACTTTCGCGCTCCGACCGCGCCAAAGCGCTGAGCGTCCTTGCCCAGCCCGGATAGCGCCCGGTGAACTCTCCGGCGAGTTCAGTCTCGGGGCTGAGCTCCCTCAAGCGTGGATCTGCTGAGAGATCGCGGAGCTGGTCAATCAGACGACGCTCCGCACTGCCATCCAAGTCTTCAACCCGGAGATCCAACTCATCGGCGGCTCGACGGATGAGATGCCCCGCGATTCCCCGTTTGTTACGCTCGATCAGATTGAGATACGAGGCCGAGATCCCCATCCGCTCGGCCAGGGTTGCCTGCGTGATCCCAACCGCACGCCGGTGCTCTCGGATCCGGATTCCTGCGATGGTTGTCGCCATTCAATACCCTTTTGATTTCACGGCGATTTTCGCGTTGCAGTGTAAATTATTGACAGTCTTTCGCGAATGCGAGATCGAAAAATGACAAGAAAATGCAGCTTTGTCAATGCTTTGTTGTCTTATTGACTAAACCTGCTATCTTCCCCGCGGCAGTCTATCATCTGTCGCAGAATGGGCAGGGTTGAATTGGCGAGAGCTAAAACCCGTGCCAGAACAATCGGGAGGATAAAAATGACCCTCAAGACCAATCGCCGTGGCCTGCTCAAAGGGAGCGCAGCGCTCGGCGCCGGGCTGGCAATGCCCACGATTTTCCCCAGCTATGCTTGGGCCGCTGGCTACACGAATGAGCCGACCGGCTCGACCGTGACGCTCGGCTTCAACGTGCCGCAAACCGGTGCCTATGCCGATGAAGGTGCGGATGAGCTTCGTGCCTACCAGCTCGCAGTTGAGCACATCAATGGCGAAGGTGATGGCGGGATGCTGAACACCTTCTCCTCGAAGGAGCTCAAAGGCGGCGGCATCAATGGTAAGAAAGTGGAGTTCGTCACGGGCGACACCCAGACCAAATCGGATGCAGCTCGTGCATCGGCCAAGCGGATGGTCGAGAAAGACGGCGCCATCATGATCACCGGTGGTTCGTCCTCGGGTGTGGCTGTCGCTGTGCAGGATTACTGCCAAACCGCTGGGATCATCTTCATGGCGGGTCTGACCCACGCCAATGATACGACCGGTAAAGACTGCCGCGCCAATGGGTTCCGTCACTTCTTCAACACCGAGATGTCGGGCGCTGCCCTTGCACCGGTGCTGAAGAACCAGTTCGGTTCGGACCGGGTCGCCTATCACCTGACTGCGGACTATAACTGGGGCTGGAGCCAAGAGGGCTCGATCCAGAAATACACCGAGCAGCTTGGCTGGAAGACCCAGGCCGCAGTGCGCACGCCGCTTGGCGCGGGTGACTTCTCGCAATACATCACGCCGGTGCTCAACTCGGGCGCGGACGTGCTGGTGCTCAACCACTATGGCAAGGACATGGTGAACTCGCTGACGCAAGCGGTTCAGTTCGGTCTGCGCGATAAAGTGGTGAACGGCAAAGACTTCGGCATCGTGGTGCCGCTTTACTCGCGTCTGATGGCCCAAGGTGCTGGTGAGAACGTCAAAGGCATCTATGGCTCGACCAACTGGCACTGGTCGCTGCAGGACGACGGTTCGAAGGCCTTCGTCAAGTCGTTTGGTCAGAAGTATGGCTTCCCACCGTCGCAGGCTGCTCATACCACCTACTGCCAGGCGCTGCTTTATGCAGATGCATGTCAGCGGGCAGGTACGTTCATGCCTTCGGGCGTGGGTGCAGCACTCGCCGATTTCGACTTCGACGGTCTTGGCAATGGTCCGACCACCTATCGCGGCTTCGACAACCAGTGCTTCAAGGATGTCCTGGTCGTGAAAGGCAAAGAGAACCCGTCCTCCAAGTTCGATGTTCTCGAAGTGGTCGAGGTCACGCCGCGTTCGCAAGTCGAGTACGGCACCGACCTTCTGGGCTGCAACAAAGGCTCGATCAACGACGGCGCCTAATTTGCGTTACTGATATGTCTGCCGCCCCCCGTCGGGCGGCAGGCTCAAGGCCCATGGGCTGACCGCAAGCTGGGCTTGCATCTCAAAGAACGGTACGAGGAGGGATGGCGATGGACGCGATCGTCCTGCAAATTCTGAATGGACTGGACAAGGGCGGTGCCTATGCGTTGATCGCGCTCGGCCTGACGTTGATCTTCGGCACGCTGGGCGTTGTGAATTTCGCCCATGGTGCGTTGTTCATGCTCGGGGCATTCGTTGCCGTTACCGTCAAAGCGGTGCTGAGCCTTGAGAGTGTGGTCCTCGATGAAACCCAACTCACCGCTTGGGGCACACCACTCGAGATCCGAACGCCCTATATCGAGGCCTGGTTTGGCGAGTTTGGTACGTTCATTTTGGACTTCTCGGTTCCGATGTCGATCTTGATCGCGATCCCGGTCATGCTCCTGGTTGGCGTGATTATGGAGCGCGGGCTGATCAAGTACTTCTACAAGCGTCCCCATGCGGAGCAGATCCTGGTGACGTTTGGGCTCGCTATCGTACTCGGCGAGATCATCAAGAAATTCTATGGCGCCAACCCGATCCCTCAGAATGCACCTGAGATGATGACTGGCTCGATCGATTTCGGTCCCCTCTTGGGCTTTGATCCTGGAGCGGTCGTCTATCCTTACTGGCGGATGGTCTATCTGGTCTTCTCCCTGACCGTGATCGGTGCGGTGTTCTCGTTCCTCCAGTTCACAACTTTCGGGATGGTGGTGCGTGCTGGGATGGCTGATCGGGAGACCGTGGGCCTTTTGGGCATCGATATCGACCGCCGCTTCACCGTGGTCTTTGGCCTTGCTGCCGTTGTCGCGGGTCTAGCTGGTGTGATGTACACGCCGATCTTGCCGCCGGATTACCATATGGGAATGGACTTCCTGGTCCTAAGCTTCGTTGTGGTGGTTGTGGGAGGCATGGGAAGCCTAGGCGGAGCCGTTGCTGCGGGCTTCCTGCTCGGTGTTCTGCAGAGTTTTGCCTCGATGAACGAAGTGAAAAGCATCTTCCCCGGCATCGATCAGATCATCATCTATTTGATTGCCGTTGTTATATTGCTGGTCCGCCCTCGGGGTCTGATGGGCCGCAAAGGCGTGATGGAGACCTGATCCATGAGCACCAATTCTTCACCCGCCAAGGACCTGCTCCTTCTCGCTGGATTTGCCGGTTTTATCCTGGCTGCGCCGATCCTCCTATCGCCCTTGGGCCTAGCCTATCCGGATTTCCTGCAAAAGCTCGCGATCTTTGGGATCTTCGCCATTGGGTTCAACATCCTCTTTGGTCTGACAGGGTACCTGTCCTTTGGCCACGCGGCCTTCCTGGGTGTAGGCTCTTACACTGCGGTTTGGACCTTCAAGCTCTTCTCGATGAACCCAATCCCGGCGATCATCATGGCGACCGTTCTAGGAGGTCTTTTTGCCCTGATCATCGGCTTTATCAGCCTGCGCCGGTCTGGGATTTACTTTTCGATCCTAACGCTTGCTTTCGCTGAGATGAGCTATCGGCTCGCCTATTCGGTTCTGACACCGGTGACAAACGGTGAGACGGGCTTGCAGCTAGAGCAATCCGATCCGCGTTGGCTCGACACCTCGATCTTCGGCATCGACTATGGCAACGTTTTGCCGTCCTCCGATCTGTTCGGTATCACGATGACCGGCTATTCGGGTTTCTACTTCTGCGCCGCGATCATGATCATCTGCTTCTACATCTCGCTGCGGATCTTCCGGTCACCTTTCGGCATGATGCTGCGCGCTGTGAAGACCAACCAGAACCGGATGAACTACACCGGGCTCAACACCAAACCCTACACGTTGGCGGCCTTCGTGATCTCCGGCATGTATGCGGGGCTTGCTGGCGGCCTGATGGCGGTCACAGATCCGCTGGCTGGAGCCGAGCGGATGTTCTGGACAGCATCGGGTGAGGTCGTTCTGATGACGATCCTTGGCGGCACTGGCACGCTTTTGGGTCCGATCTTGGGTGCGGGCATCCTGAAGGGAGCTGAGGCACGGCTCTCTGCGCTGAACTCCGATGATCTCTACGAGGTGTTCGCCTTCCTTCCCGAAGGATTGCAGGGTGTTGTCGTCTCGGTCAGCGAGATCTTCGTGGGCGGCGGCTGGCATCTGTCGATCGGGGTTATGTTCATGGTTGTCGTGATCTTCCTTCCTGGAGGGTTGATGGAGGGGATTGCCCGGATCGGTCGTCTCTTCCGCCGCCGTGGCAAGGCAGAGAAATCCGGCGAAACCACCACCGTACCTGCGGAGTAGAGCGCATGGGCATTCTTGAAGTTCAAAACGTCAACAAACGCTTCGGTGGTCTCAAAGCCCTCGACGAAGTGAATCTCTCGGTCCAGGAGGGCTCGGTCCACGCGATCATCGGTCCAAACGGCGCAGGCAAGTCGACTTTGCTGAACTGCTTTGTCGGGCGGCTGATGCCGGACACGGGTACGGTGATGTTCGATGGTCAGTCTTTGCTGGGCATCAAGCCGCACGAGATCAATCAACTGGGCGTCTCGCGTGTTTTCCAAACGCCAGAGATCTTTGGTGAGCTCTCGTTGATCGAGAATGTGATGATCCCTGCTTTTGCAAAGCGCGATGGCGCTTTCACGATCAATGCGTGGAGTGGTCTGGCGGGTGAGAAGAACATGTACCAGATGGCTGAGCAGCAATTGGCCGAACTGGGTCTGGGCGGCAAGCGCAATGATCTCGCGAGCCAACTCTCTCGCGGGGACAAACGGCGGCTCGAACTCGCGATGTGTTTGGTCCAGCGCCCGAAGCTTTTGCTGCTGGACGAGCCAACGGCCGGGATGGCGCGGGCCGATACCAACAACACGATCGATCTGTTGAAAGAGATTGCTCAGACCGGGATCACCATGGTTGTGATTGAGCATGATATGCATGTGGTCTTCTCGCTGGCCGAGCGCATCTCGGTCCTTGCGCAAGGCCATGTGATCGTCGAGGATGAACCCGCCCTCATCAAAGGCAACCCGAAAGTACAGGAAGCGTATCTGGGCGGTGCGCATCTCTGACGGCTTCCCTTAAGGAGGACAAGGATATGGCGGAAACGGTTCAACCATTGGACGACCCTCAGTTCAAAGGCCAGGCGCCTGGGGTTAAGCCTCAGGTCAGCACGGGCGGTCAGCGGGCCTATTTCTCGGCTTGGGATCTCCACGCCTATTACGGTGAAAGCTACATCGTGCAAGGCGTGAGCTTTGACATTCGCGAAGGCGAGATCATCGCTCTCTTGGGGCGTAATGGCGCGGGCAAGACCTCGACGCTCCGCGCGATCGCGCGCCTTGATGATCCTATGCTGACCCATGGGGAGATCTGGCTCGACCACCAGCCGTTGCACGAGATGAAGAGCTTTGAGGCGGCCCGCGTGGGGATCGGCCTTGTCCCGGAAGATCGGCGGATCATCCAGGGCTTGACTGTCGAGGAGAACCTGCAACTGGCCCAGATCGCACCTCCGATTGGATGGTCGTTAGATCGGATCTACGAGCTCTTTCCGCGCTTGGGCGAAAGGCGCAAGCAAGAGGGTACGACGCTCTCGGGCGGTGAGCAACAGATGCTGTCGATCTCACGCACACTCGCTCGTGATGTAAAGCTGCTGCTTCTGGACGAGCCCTACGAGGGTTTGGCACCGGTGATCGTGCAGGAGATCGAGAAGACGCTCGAGCAGATCAAGCAGTTGGGTATGACCACGATCCTGGTCGAGCAAAACGCAATTGCGGCTCTACACCTGGCGGACCGGGCGATCATTCTCGATATGGGCCAGGTTGTTTTTGACGGCACCGCGCAAGAGGTCCTGGATAACGCTGAGTTGCGCCAGGAATATCTTGCAATCTAGAGCTTTTTCGAAAGTCATCGCTTAGGGGCCGCAATTGCGGCCCTTTTTTGTTATTATTGAGCCGGAATCGACCTGTGGTTGCGTAACATGAACATGGGTCACACCCGTATCTGGTGTTTAGTATTCGTTAACCATCAAAATGTAGTTTCTAAATCGAAATCTAGTATCTTCGCGATAGGATAAATTATGGCGAGAGACATGCACATCTCTGACTGGACGAATGAACCCGGCGGGGCCGGCAACGAGCGTTGTGGCGAGCTTTTGCGCCATGTGGTTCTGCCAGCCGGCAATCTTCGCTCGACACTCTCGGATTACATCGCTGCACATCGCGCTGGATTGGATGATATGACGCTCACTCTCCTTCAGGCCACAGGTGATGTGCTTGAGGAGATCTCGCAAAAAGGACGCGCAATCGCCAGCGACGCGGCGGGGCGGGGCAAGGATTAGGGGCGAAGCCCCCGCATCATAAGGCTCAAGACTGACTGAAGATCCTCCATGATCAGTGATTGATCATGCCAGGCGACCAGGGCTTGTGGCATCCAGAACCCGGTTGTCGCGAGCAAGATCGTCCAGCCGTCCTCGTCTGGATCCTCGCTGACGAAGGTCCCCTCGCGCACGCCTTCAGCCACGAGATCGCTCACGATCCAGCGGAGGAACTGGCGCTGTGCTTCCATCAGTTGCTCGCCCTCGGAGTCTTCGATGACAAACTCAGCCAGCTCGAAGATCCGCGGATTGCCATCCATCGTCTCGACCAGATGCCCGACGCCAGCGGTGATCGTCGCTCGAAGGCGTTGATCGGCGGTGCCCGGCGTCTGGGTCCTGGTTTCCAACATCTTGTGGGCTTGGTTCTCGAAATAATTGTGGACGACGGCAATTCCGATTGCCTGTTTTGAGCGAAAGAACCGATAGATGTTGCCGGTCGACATTGAGCAAGCTTTTGCGATATCGCCGACCGAGGTCTTGGAGAAGCCGTAATGCCCAAACAACGCCTCCGCCTGATCGCGAATCAAACGCTTTGTCTCGAGCATCTGCGGGTTCGTTTCAGCCGGGTTCAGCATAGGCGCCTCAGAAAAACCACCTCAACTTAGCACGAACGAAGCTGTCATCGGCAAAAGATCCAGCGAAGCTTGATTTGTCTTGGTTGACGAAGCCGACGGCTTCGATCTCGATCTTAAAGTCGTCGCCGATCCTGCGTTCCGCCTCGAGCCGCAGCGAGACGGCTCCGTCTTCGACATCCACGGATGATGTCAGAAGCAGAGCTGTGTCCTGTGGGTCATTTAAGGTCAGCCGGGCGCCTGCAATTGCGTCATTCTGAAAGATGCTCAACGCGTCATCGCCGCGGTCGTCATAGGCGTACTCGCCAATCAAGCCGATATCGGTATTGCTCTCAAAGACGCCATAAAACGTGTGCTCAAACCCGCCGGTTGCCGCCCAGAAGTTGTCGGTCTGATCGACCGCGTTGCGCTGGCCTTCGCGGAAGATGCTCTCAAATTTCCAAAGGGTCGCATCGGTTGTATATTGCAGGTCGATCCCACCTTGGGTGATCCGTGAATAGACCGGCAATAGCGCTCCGCCGCTGGCGCGGAAGGATGGATCTCGCGATAGGCCGTGAAAAGCGGATAGTCCTAGGTCCAAATCTCCAAAAGCCGCCGAGTAACGTAACGCGTAAGAGGTCGTCCATTCCTCCGCCCCGGTCTCGAAAATCGGTGATGCTGTATTGACCGGCGGGTTGAAACGCAGGCGGCCCGAGACACCTGGAAAGGTCCTTTCGCGAAAGAACGGAAGCACAAAGCCCGAGATCTCGCCATAATCGCTCAGATATCCGACCCGGAACATAGGCTGGCCAAGCCTGTCTTCGTCATCGATGTCCTCGACCGCGTCGGTTTGATTGACGATGTCGACGAGATGGACGACCTCGGTCTTTCCCCAGAAAACCGTATCTGCGCCCAGGGTGAAGGACCAATCATCGACCACGTAGTCGAACTTGAACTCCCGAATGTCACCATGCGTCCGCCGGTCGTCGGCGCTGTCGAGCCGGGCGAAGGGGGTGAGGCGAAAGATCAGATCTCCATCCAGCCATTCTGCTAAGAATGTGGCTTCACCGGAGATCGAGGCGGCGTCGCGGTCCTGGCCGAGGAACTGTGGATCTTCAAAGAACCCGGTGCCTTCGAGCGCGATCTCACCCGTGAACTCCCAATATTCCGGTGTGAGCTCTGCTCCCATTGCCGGGAGGGCGCCCAGCAGGGCCGCGCTAGCGAGACAGTTTCTGCAAGCGACTTTGATCAAAGTCCCGCTCCGCAAGTTCAGCGCTGAAGTCGTAATTGGTCCAGATCAGGTCGGTCTCTTTCCCCGTCTGCTGATTGATCATCCGCATCATGTCAGGGCGCCAGTATTTCCCAAGATACTGCTGGAAGCCCGTCGAGAGGAGAGTTTTCTCCAGATCGCCGCGGCGATTGTAGAACTCGACTTGGTGCAAGCGATACTCCTCGGTGTCCAGCCAGCTGATCCGGCGCGAATAGCCCGATTTGGGGTTCACTGGCACGTTCTCGACCACAAAGCAGGTCTGGGAGGGTTCGGGCGGGCAGGGCTCATCTCTCAACCACTTATAGGTGTAGTCGTCCACCTCTTGGCTGCCGAGATCCTCGAATGAGAACTCAGAGGAGACGAATTTGCCGGTCCGGTTCGAACTGGAGATCCGTTTTACCCGTTTGATCGCTGGCAGATAGAGCCATTGGTCATCATCGGTCGGCTCGACATTGGCATGGGTGAGCAATCCGGTGCCTTTGATATCGCGCGGGAGATCAAAGATGATGATCGCCATATCTCCCAAGTTCCGCTCCGGGCGCTCATAGGTCCATCGGCGGAATTGTCGGCTGCTCTCCCGGCCTTGGCGATCGCGGAGCACCATTTCTCCATCCACCGCGAAACCTTTGAAACCGAGATCCCGTCGATTGGCTTCCTCGGCGACTTCACGCCCCTTCGCCACAGCGTCTTGGGTTTGACCCTGGCTTGGGACCAGCAAAACGGTCATCAGCAGACCCATCGCTGCGACCGCCGTCGCTTTGACCCGAATTCGTGTTTTGTCGAGCCAGATCAACAATGCGGGCAGCAAGAAGAAGTCTGCAATCAGCGCCAGGCTGATCGTCATCGCCGTCAGCTTGGCCAAGTCGCCATTCACCGCAAAGCCGGATTGCGCGAGAATCGTGAAGCCCGTGACAAGGCCAACAGTCGTGACAAACAGGGCCATGCCCACGGAGCGAAAGGTGTATCGCACTGCATCCTCCGCGCTGAGCCCTTGGCGACGGGCTCGGAAGTACTTCGACAGGAAATGGACGGTGTCGTCGACTACGATCCCTAAAGTCGCGGCCAAAACCACTGCGATTGCCAGCGTAACGGCACCAACACCATAGCCCCATAGACCGAAAGCCATGAAGGCCGGGATCAGGTTTGGAAGCAGGCTGATCAAGCCGATCCGGATGCTGCGGAGCGCGATCGTGATGATCACTGAAATCAGTCCGAGCGCGATCAGACTACCAATCAGCATGGCGCGCACATCACGGTGCGAGATCAAGTTAAAGACATGAACAACACCCGTGGGCGTCACTTGCGGCAGGTCTGGGTTGGTTTCGGACCAGGCAGCTTGGATCAAGGGCGCGTTCGCCTCCAACCACGCGCTGGACCGCAGCGTGACATCGCGCATCTCGGCAGTTGTGACGTTGGACATGCGCACGGAAACGCGCAGCAGCTCGCGATTAATGTCGATCTGATCGGTCAGGTCGAGCCCGTAGCCGAGGCTGAGCTCATAGAGGAAGAGGTACTGGCTGGCCTCGTCTCGTGTCTCGGGCAGACGATATCGGGCTGGATCATCGCCATGCATGTTCATATTCAGCCGCTTCAGCGTATCCGTGAGCGCATTCACGCTGGTCACCTCGCGCTGGCTGCGGAGCCAATCGGCAAAACTGGCGACTTCGGCAAGAAAAGCAGGATCATTGATCCCGTCCGCCCCGCCAGAAGGCAGCGGGAAGTCGAGCAGGTTGACCCCGGTCAGACGATCTTCGGTAAAGTCGGTATCGACGCGAAACGCATAGCGGTCGTCAAAATAGCGGATGAAGTCATCCTCGAGCTTTAGCTGTGACATGCCCCAGGCAGAAATGACGACCAATCCGGCCATGCCCGGCAGGAGCAAGCGATAACGCGCAACCACGAACTCGCTGATCGAGATCATCATTCGGCTTGAGAGCGCAGGTGTCGTTCGGCGTTTGATTGGCAGTAGCGTCACCAAAGCGGGGAGCAGCGTGAGGCTGAAGAAGGTCGAGGCAAGAACACCGCCAGCGACCACGTTTCCAAGTTGTCGAAACGGCGGAGAGATCGAGAAGTTCAACGTGAGAAACCCGATCGCGGTTGTCGTGCCGGCGATCAGGATTGCCCCCATATGCTCGGCCAAGGCAAGGCGCATCCACTCCTTGCGATCATCTGTGAGAACCATGTGCTGGCGGGCCGCAGACAAGATATGCACCGCGGAGGCGATGGCCAGTGTCATGATATAGAGGGGCGCCAGAACCGTAACTGTATTGAGCGATACCCCCATCCAGCCAAGAACACCGAGACCGCAGGCGGCCGACATGAGGATCACAACCAGGACGGACAAGGTCCCAAAGGCCGATCCAAGCGCGAGCCCGACGATGACCAGGATCGCCGCGAACATCGGCCCGAGAAGCGTTTTTGCGTCTTCCTGACCAGAGGTTGCGAAGGTATTGTTGATCATCACTCCGCCTGTTAGCCGGAGTGTTACCCCTGGATGCGCCGCCTCGATTTTTTGCTTTAGTTCAGTGGCTTCCTTGACGATCAAGGGAACTTCAGTTTTCGGGTCCGTCTGAGGAAGCTCAAAGCGCACTTGCACCATTGTCGTGCTGGCATCGGATGAGATCAGCGAGTTGACGAGCTCGATCTTCTCAAGGGCGATTGCTTTCGCTTCTAGGGCGGCTTCCTCGGTCACAGTCGCCGGATTGACCACCAGATCCCGGACGATCATCTCATCGCCGTCGGCATAGGTATGTTGATGATTGGTGATCGAATCGACCCGGCGCACAAAGGGCAGATACCAGGAGCGATCCGTGATCTCTCCGATCAGCGCCAGGGTTTGCGGTGTGAAGACCTGCCGATCGTCGAGATCGAGAACGATCATCAGATTCTCGTCGCGCGCAAAGGTGCGTTCAAAGCGATCCAACGCTTGACGGTCCGGGTTCTCCGGCGCAAAGAAGACCCGCGCAGAAGGGTCCAGCGGAACGATTTGGTCAATCCTTGCAACCGCGATGGCGACCAAAGCGAGGCTGACAACGATCCAAACCCATCTGAGGCGAACAATCTGGCGCGCGCACCATTTCGATGTGGCAGAAGCCGTCTCTATTTCAGTCATCAAAGTGCTCGTGGTCCGTTGGACGGAGATTGAACGACGATCCCAACCTGCTGTCAATATGAATAATGAACATTTCTAAAAATGTTCATTATTCAGAAAGGTGGCCTTTCCAGCGGGCGATTGACAGGCGAAGGGGAAGAGCAGCACAAGAAGGGAACGCTTAGAAAGAGAGGGGGCAGACGTGACCAAAGGAGCTTCCGTCGGTGTCATCGGATTGGGCTCGATGGGATACGGGATCGCGCAGTCATTGATCCGAGCCGGATTCGAGACCTACGGCTCAGATGTAGATCATGTGCGGGAGGAAGCGCTTCGAGCGGACGGGGGGGCGACGGGCCCACTCAGCGGTGCTGCATCGGAGCTTTCTGCACTGGTGATCGTCGTCCTGAACGCGGCGCAGACCGAGATGGTTCTCTTTGGGCCTGACGGCCTCGCGCCGCGAATGTCCGCAGGATCAGCGATTATTGCTTGCCCAACCGTGCCACCTGCCTTTGCCCGTGACATGGCTGCCAGATGCGAGGCTTTGGGTCTCCACTATCTCGACGCACCGATCTCAGGGGGCTCGGTCAAGGCCGCGCAAGGGGCGCTTTCGGTCATGGCCTCGGGATCTCAGGAAACTTTTGTGGCTGCACGCCCAGTTCTAGATGCCATGGCAGAGACGGTCTTTGAGCTTGGGCTTCAACCGGGCCAGGGCTCCGCACTCAAAGTGATCAACCAGCTCTTGGCTGGAACTCATATCGCCGCAATGGCAGAGGCGATCACTTTTGGCATGACACAGGGCGTCGATCCGGCGACCACGGTCGAGGTTATTGGCCAATGTGCGGGCCAAAGCTGGATGTTCGACAACCGAGGACCGCATATCGTTACGGGCGACTACACCCCGCACTCGGCGGTCGATATCTGGCTCAAAGACCTCGGGATTGTTTTGGATGTTGCGCGTGAGGCAAAGTTCTCAGCACCTCTTTCAGCCACAGCTTTGGCGCAGTTCACCGCCGCGTCTGGATCAGGCCTGGGGCGAGAGGACGATGCCGCCGTGGCAAAAGTCTATGCCCGGAATGCCGGTTTGACCCTGCCGGGAGATGCCTGATGCTCTTGGGATGCATCGGAGATGACTTTACCGGCTCTTCGGATCTTGGAAATACGCTGGCAAAAGAAGGGATGCGCAGCGTCGTCTATAGCGGTGTGCCTTCCTCGCCGGCTGAAAGCGATGTCGAGGCAGGTGTCGTCGCCCTGAAATCCAGGACCATCCCGGTGGCGGAGGCGGTCGCGCAATCCTTGGCTGCTTTGGATTGGCTCCAGGCCCAGGGTTGTACGCAATTCGTCTTCAAATACTGTTCGACCTTCGACTCGACGCCCGAGGGCAATATCGGCCCCGTTGCCGAAGCCCTGGCCGAGCGGCTCTCGGCGCAAAGCGTGATCGTCTGCCCGGCTTTTCCCGGCACGGGCCGATCGGTTTATCAAGGCCACCTCTTCGTCAAAGACACGCTTTTGAACGAATCTGGGATGGAAGCGCACCCGCTCACCCCGATGAGTGACCCTGATCTGCGTCGATGGTTGTCCCTGCAAACTCGGCTTCCTATCGGTCACATCCCGGCTGAAACTGTCTTCAAGGGCGTGGACAGCATCCGTCAAGCTCTGACGGATGCTAATGGGCGTCTTCTAATCGTTGACGCGATCCGGGACGAGGATCTTTACGCGATTGGATCTGCCGCAGCGGATCTGCCGCTGATCACTGGCGGCTCTGGGATTGCAATGGGGCTGCCCGCTAACTTCCGCGCGAAAGGTATGATCGGCGAGGCTGGCGCCTCGTGGCAAGGCGAGGATGGCCCCTGCGCGATCCTCTCGGGCTCCTGCTCTCAGGCAACCCGGGGCCAGATCGCCCGTCACAAAACCCGTCATCCGGCGATGGAGATCCCGGCCGAGGCTGTGATGAGTGGCGAGGTCACTGCCCAAACCGTAGCGGGCTGGATCTTGGCGAGCTCAGGCCTGCCGCTCGCCTACACCTCCGCCGATCCGGCGACCGTCGCGGCAGCCCAGGCCCAGTTTGGCCGCGACACGGTCGCCACAAAGATAGAGACGCTCTTTGCCGAGACAGCGCAGCTTCTGCATCAGCGCGGCGTCCATCGCCTGATCGCGGCTGGTGGGGAAACCTCTGGCGCGGTTGTCGAAGGCCTTGGCGTTTCGACCCTCGAAATCGGTCCCGAGATCGATCCCGGTGTCCCCGCAATCCGAGCAACCGGGAAGACCCTGACGCTCGCCCTCAAATCGGGCAATTTCGGCGGCGAAGACTTCTTCGAGAAAGCCGCGAAGGTGCTGGCATGAGCGAGAATGCTCTTCGAGACGCGATCTGCTACCACGCGGCGTCGTTCTTTGCGCGCGGCCTTACCGGAGGATCCTCGGGCAATATCTCCGCACGAACCGAAGATGGCGGGCTGCTGGTCACCCCAACCGGGTCGAGCTTTGGCGCGCTCGATCCCGCAAAGCTAAGCCGTTTGGATCCTGCAGGCCACTTGATCAGCGGTGATCCGCCCACCAAGGAGATGCCGCTCCACACGGCTTTCTATGAGACCCGCGGCACAGTCGGGGCGGTAGTCCACCTGCACTCGACTTATTCGGTCGCGCTCTCGATGTTGCCAGAGATCGACCCTGACAACGCGCTGCCACCCCTGACAGCCTATTCAATCATGCGGCTCGGCAAGGTGAAATTGCTCCCACAGATCCGCCCCGGTGACCCGGCAATGGGCGAAGCGGTTCGGGCGCTTGGTGGAAAATACGCCGCCGTCCTCCTGGCCAATCACGGGCCCGTCGTCTCGGCCAAGGATCTGGATGCGGCGGTTTACGCCTTGGAGGAGTTGGAGGAGACCGCCAAACTCGCCCTCCTGACCCGCGGTATGAACCCGGTTGCGCTCAGCGAGGCGCAGATCCGGGATGTCGTGACAAGCTTCAACGTGGATTGGGACTGATGAAGTTCTCCGCCAATCTCGGCTTTCTCTGGACCGAGCTTTCCTTGCCAGATGCAATCCGAGCCGCCGCAGCAGCTGGGTTCGACGCGGTGGAATGCCACTTTCCCTATGATCAAGATCCCGGCGCCATCCGGAGTGCGCTCGAAGAAACCGGCCTGCCGATGCTGGGGCTTAACACCATACGCGGCGATCTAAGCTCTGGAGAGTTCGGCCTCAGCGCGCTCCCTGGCCGAGAGGCAGATGCGCGTGCGGCCATAGACCAAGCCATTTCCTATGCCTTGGAAATCCGCTGTCAGAACATCCATGTGATGGCGGGGCGGGCCACTGGGGCCGAGGCCCGCAATGCTTATCGCGCAGCCCTCACTTATGCCGCTGAAAAGGCTGCGGCTCACGGGTTGGGTGTTCTGATCGAGCCGATCAACACACGCGATGTGGCGGGCTACCATTTGTCGATGGTCGAGGACGGTGCCGAACTGATCCAGGACATCGCCGCGCCTAATCTGCGGCTCATGCTTGACTGCTATCACACCCAAATCATGCAAGGCGATCTCTTCAAACGGATCGAGACCCATCTCGATCTGGTCGGGCATCTGCAATTCGCTGCTGTGCCGGACCGGGGTGAGCCGGACCAAGGCGAGGTTGCCTTTGACTGGCTTATCCCGGCAGTCGCTGAGCTTGGCTATCAAGGCTATTGGGGCGCCGAATACAAACCACGCGCGTCAACCGAGGCGGGGCTTGGCTGGTTGAAACAAACCGCGCGCTGACCCCTTCTGGCCGGGTGGGCGGGCAGTCGTGTCCCCGGCAGGGGGCACGCTGGATGCCCCCCGGCCTTTCAACCTCTCACTGGAGCTTGCACTCTGCCGCATAGGCGTCTTTATGACCCACAATGGCTGTGCCCACCAGCTGGTTCACCGGCTGGCTCTCGCCTTGAACGACCTCTTGGACATAGACGTTCTGGATCGGGTGGTTGTTGGTGTTGAACGCAAACGGCCCGCGGGTCGAGTCGAACTCGGCGGCCTTCAGTGCAGCGCGAAACCCATCCGGATCACTCTCAGGATCAGCTTTCGCCAAGGCCGAGGCGATCAGCAGCCCGGTGTCATAGCCTTGGCTCGCATAGAAGGTCGGATCCCGGCCGTATTCAGCTCGGAAGCTCTCCATGAAGGTCTTGTTGGCCGCATTATCCAGATCCCGGGACCATTGCGTCGTGTTCACAACACCAATCGCGGCATCACCGATTGCACCCAAGATAACATGGTCAAATGAGAACACCGGACCATAAACGGGAAGGTCGACACCTGCAGCAGCGTATTGCTTCATGAAGGCGATCCCCATGCCGCCCGGCAGGAAATAGAACAGGCTGTCAGCCCCCGAAGCCCGGATCTGCGAGATTTCAGCTGCATAGTCTTTCTGACCAAGTTTCGTGAAAATCTCCTGATGCGCCGTGCCGAAATAGCGCTGGAAACCCTTCATCATATCTTGGCCGGCAGGGTAATTGGGTGCGAGCAGCAGCGGCTTTTTGAACCCTTTATCCTTCATATAAGCGCCCATCGCCTCGGGCAGATTGTCGTTCTGCCAGCTCACGTTGAAATAGTTCTGGTGGCAAAGCTTACCAGCAAGCTTCGATGGGCCTGCATTGGGCGAGAGATAGAACGTGCCTCCGCGCACCATCTGCGGTACCAGCGCAATCGCAATGTTCGACCAGATGATCCCGGTCATGATCGGCACGCCTTCTTTCTGGAGCAGCTCATCTGCATGGCTTTTGGCGACATCAGGTTTGCGGGCATCATCCCGGACCAACACCTCGGCCGGATCGCCTGCCTGCTTCATCGCGAGCAGAAACCCGTCGCGCACATCAATACCCAAATGCGAGCCACCCCCCGAAAGCGTCGTGATCATCCCAATCTTCGTCTTGGCCATCACCGGCGCCGACACAAGCGGAGCCGCCGCGATCAGCGCCATCGCGCTTGCCAGAAGCAGTTTTCTCATATCCCTCTCCCCTTTCCGCCTCAAAAGGCTTTGTAAGTCGTCGTGGTCAGCGAACGCACAATGCCCGGGATCGTCAAGAGCTTCTCGTTCAGATACTTGCCCAGATCTTCTTGAGCAGGCACATAGATTTTCATTATGAGATCGAACTCTCCACTGGTGGAGTAGAGTTCGGAGACGATCTCCCGCTCCCAAATGGCATCGGCAACCTCATAGGTCTTGCCGGGCTGGCAACGCAGTTGCACGAAGACACAGTCCATTTCAGCCTCCCAGGCTTTTTCTCGACCCGCTTGAGATATCGCGAAGCGACGAGTTCTGCCAGCCTCTTGAGACCGAGCATGCTTCCGGTTTAGAGTCGATGTTAATCAAACACTAACTCTCAACACGGGCGATCGTTGACCATCGATCGTGATCCCAGAAGCGAGAGCGAGGGAGCAGTCAGGTACGGATGCTATCCAATCTCGAACTTGGGCTTCTTGTGCTTGTTACCGCGCTTGCGGTCGCGCTGAGCTTCGCGTTGTTTGGACTGCAGAGAAGACGAACTGGAATGGAGTTGCTGCAGCAGCGCGCGGCCCGGTCCGAGACCCAACTCGAGCACAGCGAAACCCAGCGTGAAGAGGCCCTTGCCGCCGCAGCGGCCGCCGAACAACGCTTCAGCGATATCGCCGAGATCAGCAGTGGTTGGATTTGGGAGCAAGATCGGGATTTGCGGCTGACTTACATCTCGGATGTCTTTGAAAAACAGACGGGATGCAAAGCCGCGCCGCGTATTGGCCGCACCCGTGAGGAGGTGATCGGCGATGATCACCTGATCTTGGCCAGCTCTGATTGGGCCTGGCTGCACCAAAAACTGACTGCTCGTGAGGTTTTCTCGAGTTTTGTCTATGGGGTTCGGGGAGAGCAGGATCAGGTGATATGGGTGCAGATCTCGGGCGCCCCTTTCTATCATGCCGATGGGCAATATGCCGGATATCGGGGTGTGGGTTCGGACGTGACGGAGCTCTATCAAGCAAAGACGAATGCCGAAGCCGCCAATCGAGCGAAGTCTGACTTTCTCGCGAATATCAGCCACGAAATCCGAACGCCGCTTACGGCTATTCTGGGCATGGCCGAGGAGCTTGAGCGGCGTATCGAAGGGCCAGAAGAGGCGCAGTTTGCCCGTACGATCCGTGATTCTGGCGAACATCTCCTTCAGGTCATCAACGACGTTCTGGATTTCTCAAAGATCGAGGCTCGCCGGTTGGATCTGAGCCATGTGCCCTTCCATCCGAGCGATCTAATTGATCGGATCGTTGCGCTTCATTCGCTCAAGGCTGCCGAGAAGGGCCTCACCTTCTCCAGCCATGTCCAAGACGGCCTTGCGCCTGTGCGCCTTGGAGATCCGCAGCGTATCCTTCAAATCCTGCACAATCTTGTCGGCAACGCGATCAAATTCACGCTTAAGGGAAAGGTCGAGATCTCATTGTCCGAAGACGAGGCGGGGCTGGTGATCTTGGTCAGTGATACTGGGATCGGAATGACCGATGAGCAGTTGAAGCGGATCTTTGATGGGTTCTCGCAAGCCGATACGTCGATCGCGCGTCGGTTCGGCGGCACTGGTCTGGGAATGTCGATCACACAAAAGCTTGTGGACGCGATGGGTGGCACGCTCGAGCTTCAGAGCACGCCAGATCAGGGGACCTCTATCCGCGTTGTTCTTCCCTTGGAAGTCAGTCAGATGCCCTTGGAGATCTCTGCCTCGCAGCATCGTCATCTTCTCGATGAAAGCCTTCCCGCCGGACTGCGCATTCTCGTCGTGGACGACAACGAGACCAACCGAAGGCTGATCAGTCTGTTGCTCGCAAGAATCGGTGCGAGAGTGACTCCTGCTGAGACCGGCGCGGCCGCCTTGGAGGCTACGGCAAATCATGCCTTCGATCTCGTCCTGATGGACATCGCAATGCCTGGCCTGGATGGGATCGAAACGCTCGATTTGCTTCGAACCCAGGAGCTGCGACATCAAAGAAGCCGCACGCCGGTCATCGCGGTAACCGCCAATGCGCTTGACCATCAAATCGAGGCTTACATCGGTCTGGGCTTCGATGGACATGTCGCGAAGCCGATCCAAATGACGGACCTCTTTGATCAGATCGATCGGGCTCTTGCCATTTCAACCGATCATGAGGGGATTCCGGCGGCCGGATGACGGCCACCGGTCGTAGCGTCACTTATATACGGCTTCTTTGCCGAAATGTGTGCAGAGCATGTAATAGACAACGGCGCGGTATTTGTTGCGCTCTGACTTGCCATATTTTTCGATCACCGCGTCGATTGCGGAGTCGAGCTCTGGGCTGTCTTTGAGGCCAAGCTTCTTGATCAGATAGTTGTTCTTCACGGTCTCCAACTCGGCTTTTTGCGAGCTTGCGACGGTTTCAGCATCCGCGTTGTAAATCGCCGGGCCGCAGCCAATTGTGACTTTGGTGAGCAAAGCCATATCGGGCTCAACCCCACATTTCTTTTTCAGATCATCGGCGTATTTCGCGATCAAATCGTCTCTCTTACCCATACGGATCTCCCTCCTCTGTTGGTTTCACTTTTAGCCCTGCGCCTGACTGGGCTGTGCTTTGTTCCGTTGCAAGGGACGCAAAACCCAGTCCGATTGCAAGACTTTGTCAACGCTACACGCGCGGCGCAGGTAAAACCGGCTCAAAATGGGCCAATGCTTTTGCACCGGTCATCGGGCCATGAAGGCCATGAACGCCTGTTTCGCCTCATCCGAGGCGAGCCGCTCGGCGAAAATTTCACCTTCCCGCTGGCTGGCATCAACCACTGGCGCGATGTCGCCCTTCATCAGGCGTTTGGTCGCGCGCAGAGCCTGTTGCGGCAGTCCGGCGAGCTTCTGTGCGACGGCTAATGCATGGGCTTCGAGATCCTCGGGCGCGATCACGGCGTTCACGAAACCCGCCTCGACGGCCCGCGCGGCCGAGAACGGCTCGCCCATCGCCAAAAGCTCAAAGGCCCGTTGGTAGCCCATCGCCCGAGGACCAATCAGCGAGGAGGCGTTCTCCGCCACGAGGCCGAGATTCACAAAAGGCGTGATGAACCGGCTCTCGGGCGTTGCGAAAACCATGTCGCAATGGAATAGGAGCGTCGTCCCGATCCCAACCGCCAGCCCGTCTACCGCAGCCAGGAT
>JBCDAS010000002.1:0-48364 GCA_039185235.1 Pseudomonadota bacterium | reverse complement strand
ATCCACCGAATCGACGATCCCGTAATGCGCGCCAGCATCGGTTTCGATCATATCCTCGGTGACCAGGTCGCCATGGACGACCACATAGCCGATATAGTCCTCGTCATGGGCACCGCCGCCATTGCCCTGTTGGGAGTAGACCGTGATGATCGAGACCAAACTGTCGGCACCGCCATCCCCATCGCTGTCATGGGCTTTGTAGTCGACCTTGACCTGGGTCGTGTGGCCGATGATCGAGATATGATCCTCCGCGGCATTAAAGTCCGCGATCACATCGATCCCAATCGAGTCGAGCCAATGGTTGTGGATCAGGTCATTCTCACCCGCAACGCCATGCCAATGGATCCCGCGACCGTTTTGCATCGTGTTGTCCAGGATCGACTCGCGTGTCCCATTGATCAGTGTCTCGATCTGGAAGTGATCGCGACCTGCACCTCCATGCAGGATGTCGTCCGCCACAAGCGGCTGATCCACCCAGTCGACCAGCTTCAGGTACTGCGCGTCGATCTGGTTGCCAGTTGGCCGTGATGGGTCATTCAGAACCAGCTGCCCGGCCCGGTCCTCGCCGGCATCAGAGCGTGCGATCAGCGTATCATCGCCATCCCCGCCAAAGAGAGCATCTGACCCACGGCCACCATCCATGGTGTCGTTATCCGCACCACCATAGATGAGGTCATCGCCATAGCCGCCTTGGACACTGTCATTGCCCGCGCCCGCATTGATCGTGTCATCTCCGGCGCCGCCATAGATGGTATCGTCGCCTGCGCCCGCGTTAAACGTGTCATCCGAGGCCTGCATCGGTTGTGGTCCCGAGGATCCAGGGATCGCGCCCGGGTCAAACCCCGGCACCGCGATCTGTTGGACTTCGGATCCCGTCAGCGCATCGGTCGCCTCAAACCCACCCCAGAGGGTGAAATCGGCAATCGCGCCGTCAAAGGCGTTATCCAGATCCTCGTCATCAAGGCCAAAGGCACCGGCAGTCTCGTTCAGCTCTGTGCGCCGCTGATCCGCACCAAGGACCCAAGGCTCGGCATTCGCGATCAAGTAGGCCTCGGTATAGCCATTCGGCGAGGGTTCATCGCCTTCCACCGGGGACCAAGCACCCGCAGGCACCGCCTGGCCATCAACATAGACGGTCACGCTTGTGGCGGTGAAGCTGACCGCAATATGCTGCCACTGCCCTTCGGTCAGAAGCGGCCCGGTCTCCCAAGAGTTGTTCGACCCGCCATCGCCGGGTGCCATGCGCAAGAGCAACCCGCCCTCATCCGTATGGCCCAGCCGGAAATGCCCGCCATCGCCCGTGTTGCGCTGATCCTTCGAGACGAAGATCCCATCATCATCCAGATCATCCGGTCGCACCCAGAGCGCAATGGTCCCCTGGCTGAACTGGAACTTTGGATCGTTGGGGATATAGGCAAACTCATCCTCGCCATTGAACGAGAGCGCCGAGAGCGTGCCATCCGGCCCCTCGACCAGCCCATCGGTGCGCAACAGCGCTTGGTTCTCATAGAGCGTGTAGGCCTTGGCGGTCGGCCCGCCTTTTGCGTCCTCGGTCGCGCCTTCGGACATGCTCGCGAAATCCCAATAGGCGAGGGCCGCGGGCAGGTCCGTCTCCGCTGCCAAGAGCGCTGCCGCATCGACCTCTGACATCAGCGTATCATCGCCCGATGTGCCCGTGACCGTCGCGCCCGCCACGTCGACCTCACCCAATTGCTCAAACGGCTCGCGGGTGTAGTCGATCTCGGGCGCGTTCACGGGGGCGGCAGCCTGAACCTGCGCCAGATAAGGGTTCTCGATGAAGTCCTCAGGCCGCTCAGTGATCGCGCCAAGGTTCCCTTGGTCGTCGCGCGTGTCATAACCATAGACCATCTCGCCATTGATCTCGGTGATCTTGGTCCGGCCCTGCGGGTTCAGCGCCTCTGGCACATCGGCGATGTTCTCGACGATCCCAAAGGTGACACCCGCGTCCACAAGGATGTCGTCCTCCTCGACCAGATCGCCATGCACGACAATGTAGCCGAGGATATCGCGGTCATGCGCGCCGCCGCCGCCATTCGACAGATCCGCCTGGCAGTTACATGTCGGCTGCCCGGTGCGCGCACAGGGCCCCGACTGGTTCGAGTGGACTGTGATGATCGTCTCCAGATCGCCATCGCCATCCGTGTCGCGATAGGAGATATCGCAGATCTCCGCCGTATGGCCGATGATCGCGATCTGGTCTTCGCCCGCCACATAGTCGGCGATCATGTCAATGCCCCAGGCATCAGTCCAGTGATCGTGCAACTCATCGTTCTCGCCAGCCACACCCGCCCAATTGATCGAGCCATCGGCCCGGGTGTGCTTCTCGATGATCTCGAGTTTGGCGTTGATTTGGGCCGTGAAGAGGAAGGTATCCTCCCCCTCGCCGCCCACCATAATGTCGTCAGAGACGAGCGGCATATTCTCCCAACCATAGAGCTTCTGGCGCTCGGGATTGACCTCGCCATCCGGGTCCGGCCGGGTCGGGTTGCCAATCGCGAGCTGGCCGATCCGCTGCTCGCCGGCGTCCGAGCGGCCAACGATGATATCGTTGCCCGCACCACCGACCATCAGGTCCGAACCACGCCCGCCATAAATGACATCATCGCCCTCGCCACCATAGAGCTGGTCATCGCCATAGCCGCCATAGAGCTCGTCATCGCCGCCTTGGCCATCGACACTGTCATCGCCGCCCTTGGCCTCGACCACATCGCGCGCATCCGAGGTTGCAATCGGCGTCGTGTCGTCGATCACCTCATCACCGAGCGTGTAGGAAGAATGATAGTCCTCGACCGATGCCAGCGGCACATCCGCTGGTGGGTTCTGGAAGTCATCGGCGGTCTCATAGAAGGCACTTTGATCAATCGCAAAGCCGTCGAGCTCGAAGACCAGCGACATTGACCCGCCAGCATCGAAATACTCCAGCTTCACCTCGTAGAGCCCGCCTTCGAATTCCGCCGTCCGGTCGGTTCCATCAGTCGAGCGTTTGCCGTCGAACTCCATGAACTCGACCCCACCCAGCGTCAGACGGAACCCGTCATCCGAGACAACCGCAACCTGGTGCGCACCGGGCGGAATGTAGACAAAACCCTCGAGCACCAAGGCAGACGGCCCCATCTCAATCGTCCCATCGCCTGCGATCGTGCCCGCATCCTCGTCCAGAAACTCGGCAAGCGTCGTGTCGCTTTTCTTTGCCCCATAGAGCAACTCGCTCGACACAAAGGTCGCATCCGGATCATTCGACCCGACCACCGCATCCAGATCACTCAGCGCGTTGATCTTTGTCCCCGGCGCATAAGCACTCCCCGAAAGTCCAGTTCCGGTGAGCGGCACTCCGGCGATCTGGCCAAGCGGCACATTTGGCGCGAGCCCTGCCGGTGTTGAGATCTCGGATGGGTCAAAAATCGGGCTGTAGATCGTCATGGCGATGTCCCTCGTTCAGCCGAGAGTCTCGGCGGCTCCCACAATCCCGGCTCCCCCAGCCAGGCACTTGATTGGCGATGTTTGGAAACGCTCACTGAGAACCCCTCGGTCGAGGGGCGATCATCGTTAGGTAGGAGAACACACGCCGTCGTGATACGGCTGTGATCCGAAACTCCGTCGGGAGGTGGTTAAGAAAGTTTACAGGACGCTTACAGTGCTGTGATGACACCTGCGGCAGAATTGCGAAGCGAGCGGCCAAGAGTTGTCAGCTTCGTCCGCACATAATAAAATTAGTCCATGTCGATCTGGAGATACGCAAACCCGGCCGAGTTCATGCGGGTCAGCCAACATGCCCTGGCACCGCTCTGGGTCGTTTCGGTGAGCTTGTTGGTGGTCGGATTGGGCTGGGCGCTTTTCGTGATCCCAGACGATTATCAACAAGGCTCGACGGTCAAAATCCTCTATATCCACGTGCCCGCAGCCCTGATCGCGATCAACGCCTATTTCATCATGGCACTCGCCTCGCTGATCGGGCTGATCCGCCGCCACCATGTGAGTTTCCTGGTGGCCAAAGCAGCCGCCCCCTTGGGCGCGGCCTTCACCCTGATCGCCCTGATCACAGGCGCTGTTTGGGGCCAGCCGATGTGGGGCACCTGGTGGGTCTGGGACGCGCGGCTCACCGCGGTCCTGATCATGTTCTTCTTCTATCTCGGCTATATGGCACTTTGGGCCACGATTGAGGAGCCGGAGAAAGCCGCCGATCTCTCAGCGGTCACCTGCCTGGTCGGCGTGATCTTCGCCTTCCTCTCGCGCTATGCAGTGAATTTCTGGGCCACCCTCCATCAAGGCGCCTCACTCAGTGTCGAGCAGGGCCAACGCATCGATGATGCCTTCCGCACCCCGCTCTATATCTGCATGACAGGGTTTCTCCTGCTCTTTCTCGCGCTCCTTTTGATGCGCACAAGAACCGAGATCCGCCAACGCCGCCTCCGGGCGCTCAGATTGCGCGAGGCTGTCTGATGTTCTCCGATCCCTACGCGGTCTATGTGATCGGCGCCTATAGCGCGACCGCCCTGATCCTGGGGGTGATCATCTGGGCAACGCTCAGCGCCAACGCGCGCACGCGTCGCGAATTGGATGATCAGAAATGAACAGCGAGAGCGGTCGCCAAACCCCAAACTCCCCATTCCGGGTGTGGATGCTCCTTCCAGCCCTTGTGGCGTTCCTGCTCCTCGCCATCATGGGCAGCGAGTTGCTCAAACAAGGCGAAGCACCCGGCACCTCCAACGATCTGCCTTCGACGCTGATCGACCGGCCGGCACCTGAATTCGCTCTGGCGCCGCTGAGGCCCGACCAACCGGGTCTCTCAACGGCCGATCTGCAAGGGCCTGGTGTCAAGATTGTCAATGTCTGGGCCAGCTGGTGCGGCCCCTGTCGGCTCGAACATCCCCAGATCGAGCAACTCGCGGCGGAGGGTTTGACGATCCACGGCATCAACCAACGCGACACGCGCCAGAATGCCGAGCGTTTCCTGGCCGAACTCGGCGATCCCTATAAGCTGATCGGTGTGGATCAAAATGGCCGAGCGAGCATCGAATGGGGCGTCTATGGCGTGCCAGAGACCTTCATCATCGATGGCAATGGCAATGTGATCTACAAACATATCGGCCCGATCATGCCTGAACATATCGAGGATCGGATCCGTCCGGCAATCGCTGCCGCAGGCGGATAAACATGGCCGGGTGGGCGGGCAGTCGTGTCCCCGCAGGGGGCACGCTGGATGCCCCCCGGCGCAAAGCTTAGACGATTTCGACCACGCTGATCGACGCACCCTCGGGCACAGAAACCGCATGCAGATCCAGCCCCGTGGCCGCGAGCGGCTTATGCACCGCTGCATCTGCTATCGTGCTCGCTCCGGGCAGCCGGACCACATAGGCGATATCGATCGTGCTCTGGATCAAAGCAATCCGCGCCAACTCCGGCGCTGGTGCGCTGATCAGTGCCGCGCCGTTGACCGCCAAAGTCTCCGTTGCGATCTCCGGTTCTTCAACAATCGGAACCGCATTGTATTTCTCATCGCGCAGGGCACCGCTGTGCCACCAGATTTTCACCGTACCGGGCATCCCATTTCCCTTTCCATAAAGCCGAGCGCAGAGCCGCCCGCGAGAACCGGCGAAACCCTAGGCGCGCCCACCCACCCGTTGCACCGATCTCCAGCCGACCGTGCGCTCAGCGAAAGTGATCCGGCACGCGCGCACCTTCTGCCAAACAGGCCTCACGCGCGATGCAGCCGACTTTGTGATCGTTCACCATCCCCACCGCTTGAGCAAAGGCATAGACAATCTTCGGTCCACAGAATTTGAACCCCTCTGCCTTCAGCGCCTTCGAGATCTCGCGGCTCAACGGTGTCTCCGCTGGCACCTCTTCCATAGATCCCCATGCGTTCACCAAGGGCTGGAAGTCGAAGAACTTCCATAGGAACCGGTCAAACCCCTCGCGCTCCTCAATCCGGATCCAGGCCCGCGCATTGCCGATCGTCGCCTCGATCTTTCCTCGATGGCGCACAATCCCAGGATTGGCGAGCAGCCTTGCAATATCCGCCTCTCCATAAGCCGCGATTTTCACTGGATCGAACCCATCGAACGCATCCTGAAAGGCCGCGCGTTTGCGCAAGATCGTGATCCACGCAAGCCCCGCCTGAAAGCCATCCAGAGTAAGCTTCTCGAACAGCGCGCGGCTATCCAGTTCCGGCCGCCCCCATTCCTCGTCATGATAGGCCACGTAAAGCGGATCATCGCCGCGCCAGTCACATCTCTCGGTCACTCCGACGCCTCTTAAGCAATTTTAAAGAAAATTTAGAACAGAGTGCGAACTTAGTGAAGCATTATCGGTGTTGGAGAGCTTGAGTATGCCTGCAAAAATGAGCTTATTGCCGTTTTCACGCCCCGGGATCGGTCCAGGCCAGCATGCGATGCTCCTGATCTCAATCGACAATCTCACACTGCTTGAGCGTTTGTTCGGGGCCGAGATGATCAGCGATGTTATGCGGGAGTGCTATTGCAGGCTCCGCGCCGTCAGCCCAAAGATCTCAAGCCTCTGGCAATCTCACCCAAGCCGCTTCGCGATCACCATTCCCGGAATGACGGAGGCTGGCGCGCGCGACCTCGCCACCGCAATCCAAGCCAAGCTCGCGCGCGAGCCGATCGAAACCGCCTTTGGCGAGACCTCGGTCACAGCCTCGGTCGGCTGCGCTGTTGCGGGCAACAATTCTCTCGAGCAACTGGGTTCCGCCGCCCAGGATGCTCTCGTAGACGCGCTGAATGCCGGGAATGGCGCGATCCGGATTGCAAGCTCGGACAAGGAGATCCAGGCCCAACGCGCGCGCGCCGTAAGCTCCGCCCAGGCGGCGCTCACGGCCCTTGGTGCGGGCCATCTCTCGGTTGCCTTCCAGCCCGTGATCAGCTCACACAATTCTCAAAACATCCCATTCTATCAATGCCTTGGGCGGTTTCATCAGGATGGTGGATCGACCGCCAGCCTTGACGCCTACCGCCCCAGGATCAATCGGCTGGGGCTAAGCAGCCTCCTTGACCGTCAGATTTTGGTGCTCGCCCTCGATGCCTTGCGCAATGCTCCAACCGCCCGGCTCTCAGTGGCGCTGTCGGAATCGACTTTCCAGGACCAGGAATGGATCGCGATCCTGCGCAACGCGATCCGGGGGGGCGAGGACCTGGCCGAGCGGATGATCATCGAGATCCGCGAACCTTATCTCCACGCAGAGACACTCCCAAAGCAGAAGTTCATCAAAACGATGCGTGAGGCTGGCGCCTGCCTCAGCCTAACCGCATTCGGAGCACGGCAAACGCGGATTAGGGAGCTTGCTGAGCTGCGTTTCGACATGGTCAAACTCGACCCGCGTCTGACCAATGATCTATCGACGAACCCTGAAAACCAGCTTCTGGTCGACTCGTTGATCGCCAAGGCAAGCCATCTCGATCTCATGGTCGTCAGCGAAGGCGTCCGCACCGCAGAAGACGCTCAGATTCTCACCAAGCTCGGCGTCGGCTACATGCAGGGCGATTTGTTTGGCGAGGAGAGCAGCTTGGCGGCCCCACAACACCAAGTGGACCAATGGATCCGGAAAACGGCGTGAGCAGCCGAACGACCGCGGCGGTCTCCAGAGCCGCCGCGGTCGTAGGGATCACACGACGCCAAAGGCGAGCATCGCATCGGCGACTTTCTTGAACCCCGCGATATTCGCACCGCGGACGTAATCCACATGGGTGCCCATATCACCCTGCTCGACACAGGCCGAGTGGATGTCCGCCATGATCTTCTTCAACGCCTCACGCAGATCTTCCTCATCGCGATGCAACCGCGCCGAGTTCTGGCTCATCTCCAGCCCTGACATCCCGACCCCGCCCGCATTCGACGCTTTGCCCGGCGCATAAGGGATCTTCGCTGCAGAAAAAGCCGCGATCGCATCGAGATCGCAGGGCATGTTCGCCCCTTCCGAGACCGCCATACACCCATTGGCAAGCAGCAATTTCGCTTCCTCACCATTCAACTCATTCTGGGTCGCGCAAGGCAGCGCCAGGTCGCATGGCACGCCCCAGGGACGCTGCTTTTCATGGAAAGTCCCGCCGAACTGATCGACATAGGCCGAGATCCGGGCGCCGCGTTGCTTCTTGTGGTTCTTCACCCAGTCGAGCTTCTCTTGCGTGAAACCCTCCGGATCATGGATGAACCCACCTGAATCCGACAAGGTCACTGCCTTGCCGCCGCGATGCATGATCTTCTCAGCCGCGTGCGTCGCCACATTGCCAGAACCCGAGATCACCGCCGTCTTTCCTTCGATCGCGTCCTGGCGATAGTGCAGCATATTGTCGAGGAAGTAGACCGCGCCATACCCGGTCGCCTCAGGCCGCATCAGCGAGCCGCCATACTCCAAACCCTTGCCGGTCAGTACGCCTTCAAAGCTGTTGGTCAGCCGCTTGTACTGGCCGAACATATAGCCAATCTCCCGACCACCGACCCCGATATCGCCCGCCGGCACATCGATATCCGCGCCGATATGGCGGTAGAGCTCGGTCATGAAGCTCTGACAGAAGCGCATGATCTCGTGCTGCGACTTGCCCTTGGGATCGAAATCCGCGCCCCCCTTACCGCCGCCCATGGGCAGCCCGGTCAGCGAATTCTTGAAGGTCTGCTCAAAGCCCAGAAACTTCAGCACGCCTTGGGTCACTGAGGGGTGGAACCGGATGCCGCCCTTATAGGGCCCGATCGAGTTGTTGAACTGCACCCGGTAGCCGCGATTGACCTGCACCTCACCATTGTCATCGGCCCAGGAGACCCGGAACGACAGGGTCCGGTCGGGCTCCGCCATACGATGCAAGACTTTGATCTTGGCGTAGACAGGGTTGTCATTGATGAAGGGGATCACCGTCTCCGCCACCTCATGAACCGCTTGGTGGAACACCTCCTCCGCCGGATTACGCCCCACAACCCAATTCATAAAGTCATTCAGATTGATCTGATCGGACATGCGTCTCCCTCTTCTTTTTTTATCGCGGCGCGAAAACCGCATCTTAGAGTTTTAGTCTGAGCTCCGCGCGAATGCCCGAGATGTCATCGTCATCCAGCAAATGGCCATACATCGCATCCGCACGGAAGATAAGCCTGTTGGTGAGTGGGCGCTGGTAGCGCAGGCCAAAGCCAAACTGCGGATCTTGCGCCGGTCCCTGGCGGTCATCATACGGGAAAACCGCAGCGATTTCGCCAACGATTTGCTGCTCTAGGCTGAACAAATATTGCAAGCCAATCGCACCACCAAAAGTGTCGATCCCCGTCGCATCCAGGGTTGGGAAACCGGTCAGACCATCGGTCTCAAAGTTCAAACCAATGTTCTTCAGAACACCACCCGCAGCCCCATTGCGCGAGGCGGATTGCGTCGCATCCACGCCAAGCCAGAAATTGGTATAGGGGATCAGGGTCAAGGGCAGGTGGGTGATCCAAGAGTTCTCGGAGATCAGCAAGACCCCGTTCGCTGTCTCCTGGAAGCCTGCGCCCGGGTCTTGTCCGACATTCACAATGATCCGCGTCGCGTTCGACAGCGTGGCCTCATAGCGGCGTGAGAAGGCGAGGGTAAAGTTGTGATAGCTATGATCACCATTCGCCGAGTTGCCATCGTCGATATAGGCATAGCCCGCCTCGAGATAGCCTTCCTGCAGATCAAAGAACCCATGGAAGCCATAGATATTCGCATCATGCTGAGCTTGCTTGCCATTGGCATCGATCAAGGCCGGGCTATCGATCTCGTCAAAGCCCGCGAACAGCGTTATGTCATAGTTGGTGATATCGAAGGTGGCTGAGTTCTGGGCGACCAGCGGCGTCACGGCAAAACCCAGGAATTGGTCATCAAACCAGACACCATTTTGCAGAAACAGCGGCACTTTGCCGGCCGCAAAAGGGATATCGCGCTTGTTGTACTCGCCCGTCAGGCCCGCAACGATCGCACCAAGATCGCCCTCGATGAACGCATTGGTCGGTTGTTCCGAGGTCTCGAACTGCACGCCCCGCCCCGGGTTGCCGTCATTGCCGCCAAACTCCCATCGGGTGAACTCGTTGCCATCCTGCATCGGCTGGAAGAACAGGTGGATCCGCTCGGTCGCGGTGAGTTTGAAGTCGATATTGATATTGGCCCGGGCCGCGATCTGCGCGGCCTCCTGACTTCCATTATCGTTGAAGGCTATGGCCGAGCGCAGATCGCCAAACACCAGGATCTGAGGGGTAAAGCGGTTTTTGTCGCCAAAGATCGTGAAACCTTCGCCCAGCGGCCCCTCGTCATACATGTCCCGAAAGATCTCCAGCGGGGGACGCGGGGTCGAGATCGCAGTCTTGCCGCCATAGATCTCGATCTCCGCCTGCGGATCATAGGTGATCGAGTATTCCGGATCTCCGGAAAACAACTCGCGATCATAAGGTACCTCGCGAACCGCATCATCCCGCTGGATCGGCCCCAGATCTGCCGCCGCATAGGCGAGATCAGCCGCGGCGAGCCCGAAGAGGGCCGTGCTCGCCAGAAGCGTCGAAAGCTTGGTCATCACTCTTACTCCGTGACTTCGAATTCGACCGCAGTCGGGTGGATGTCGATCATCCACTCATTCATGGTCCGCTCCATCTCTTGGGTCGCGAGGACAAAGCGCATGAAGTACATGGGCTCGGCCCGCGACCGCATCCGGAACTGAAGCCGGTAGGTGCCCGGCTTTTTGATCATGGCGCCATCAACCGAGTAGTTGGCGTCCCGATAGCCCAAGGGTGGGATCGAGCGGCCTTCCATCCGGATCAACGGCGGGTGATTGAGGACGGAGCTTGGCACGCCCGATGGGCGGATATGCGGGATCTGGTCCACGTCAAAGTTGACGGGCAAATACATCTCCCGATCCGGCCCTTTGACGCCCGTGACCAGGAACTTGGTCTGCAGGTTCACCAGCTGGTCGTCATGCTCAATCGTGCCAGCCGCCAGATCGGTGGAGTGCAGATCGACCATATCGCCGATCGAGTCCACATAACCGCTCTCAAAGACGATCTCGCCATCCGGGTCAGTCAGGACCACATTGGCCCAGATCTCCGGCTGCGCGCCCAAGCTGCCCGACGGCAGGTTGTGACCCTCATCGAGGTTCGTGATCCGGTAGCGGAACTTGAAGGTCTCCCCGACTTTCGGCGGGCCGTTTTCAAAGAACGGGCCATCGATCCGGCTGCCATTCTCCATCACCGCGATCCGGTCCTGGCGCTTGAGCTCCAGCATCCGTTGGTTCTGGTCGATCACATAGCGCGCGGTCTCCCGGTCCACACGATCAGACCAGACATCGGGGAAGTCGACTTGGACCAGGCCATCCTCGACCTCATCCTCCCAGGCGGGAATTCCCCAGGGCTCGCGGTGGTTGAATTGCAGCCACTCGGTGATCTTCCACTTCAGGGCGCGGGGGTTGAACGGGAAGATGCCCGGATGGGCAATCGGGTAGCCCGGACCATAGAAGGCATGGTTGTGGTGGTCGCGGTTCGGGTCCCCCACGATCCGGCCATTCACAATCGCCACCGGCCATTTCTCGTAATTGTCCTTTTTGAGAGCAACCCCCTGGACCTTGCCCATATGGCATTCCTGACACTCGATCCCCAGCGAGGCAGCGGGCGAGGCGCGGTATTGCTCATAGACCACTTCCAGCTTGATGCCCGGGTGCACAGCCACCTGGTGGCAGGAGACACAGAACTCCGAACGCGAGATGTCCTCGAACGCGATCGCGCCAGTATGGATCGGTGAGCCGTCCTCATTCTGGTTCTTCGACACGTTGAACCGGTCCTGATCCGACAGAACTTGGGCGATGCCCGGCCCATTCCCCGCACCGATCATCGGCTCGTAGATGGTGCCCGGGCGGATGTGACGCTCCCCATTCACCCGACCAAACTCCGAACCAACCCGGTGGCAGGTGACACAAGTGATCCCTTCTCGCGCGATCTGGCTGCGCTCCCAAAGCGGCGTCTCGCGCTGCTCACCCAACTGGGTGCCGATCTGTTGGTGACAGCGGACACAGAAGGTGCCGACCGTGCCCGAGGCCAGCGTGTTCAACCGCTGCTCGAACTTGTGGAACATCGGCGAGATCGACGCATAGGCGTGGTTCGACGAGGCCCATTCCCAGAAAATCTTCTGGTGGCATTCCGCGCATTGCACGGCCGAGGGGAAGGGCGAGGTTTTATAGGCCGCCACATGCGGATCGCGCGGCACGACCAGTTCGTTTTGCTCGGCCACCGCCAGGGTCGCCGTCTGCACCGGCTCCAGCGCCAAAGCCGCCGCCTGGTTCGGATCATCCAGCCCCGGGGGCGAGTAGACTTCGGTCGCGGTTGCCTGAGCGGTCGCTGGCAAAGCCGCTTGCGAGACTTGTCGCTCCGCCGTCTCGGCCACCTCCGATTCCAGATAAGCCGACACCTCCGCCTTCAGATCCGGATCCGCTGTGAAGGTCACCACCCGGTCGCCGGGTTGCATATCCTCCGGTGCGCTCTCCCATTGGAACTGCGCCATGGCGCCGGTTCCAAAGCTCGCAGAGATCACAATCGCCGCTGCGAAACGTAAAGTCCGTTTGGTCAAGGATGTCATTCTCAACTCCATTCCAAGCGAGGTCACTGAGAGGTCACCGCGGCCACATCCCTCAAAGCGGCGCGCAGTTCCCCCGATTGATACCGGTCCACCGAGACAAAGGCGGCGAGGCCTCGGGAAACCGCGGTTTGCGCCGCATCACTCTGCTGCGGCGTCAGTTCTTGCAGCCTCTCCAACTCATCAACCAACGAGCCGGTTGCGAGCACGGCTTGTTCGGCGGCGATGTAGGAGGAGAAGACGCCTTGTTGCGCCCCCCGCGAGATCTCGCGGATGGCTTGGCGCGTGTCGTCAACGTCGTATTTGTGGGCATCGAGCTTTTGCACCAGGCTGTCGAGACGCCCCTTCAAGCGGTTTGCAACCGCGCGGATCGAGTTCCAACCTTGGCCCTTGGCCGAGCGGAGCGCCCGGATCTCCTGTCCGATGCTCGCAGCCAAGTTCCGGTCGACCAGACCCGCCGCCACCTCGACAAAGAAGAGGTTGGCATCGTTCAACCGTGGCAGGCCCAGCGAGCCCTGGAACCCGTCACCATCGACCTCGGCATTATGGCAGGAATGGCATTCAAAAAACGCAAACTCCGGGAACGCTCCGTTCGTGCCAGTCTCGGGATCGGTTAGGAGCGCCAGAAGCGTCTTCGCCTGCACCGCCTGCCCGATTGCCCAGACACGAACACCAAAAGGCCAAGGTTTGCGCTGCAGGTAATCGTCATCCACGGTGAAATGCGCATAGTTCGAAACCTTACCCGGCGTGCCTTCGTTGAACCACGTGTAAAAGCCCAGCTCAAAGGGCAGCCGTGGATGGCCCGAGGCCAGCATCCGGTGGTTCACGAACTTGTCTTGCGAGCCGACATGGCAAGAAAGACAAAGCTCGGCGCGCTTCTTCGGATCTGTGGTCGGGTACATCCCCTCATCCACATTGCGCTGGTAGAAGTAGAGGCCGGTCTGATGCACCCCCAACCACTCCGACGCCTTGCCATGGCAGGCCTCGCATTGAACGCCCAGCGTGTGATCAAAGGTCGTCTCGATCTCCGACGGCTCTGGCTTGTAGCTGTGGCACGAGAGGCAAAGCCGCGCCTCGGTCGCATCGCCAAGCCCCAATTGGCGCGAAATACTCTGCGCCCGCTGGCCGGTCAGCGTCTGATACGCCTTGGCATGCGGGTCTTGCGCGGTCCAAACCACAAACTCTTGCTGCGTGACCGAAGAGTTCGGCCAGGGCTTCTCCGCCGAATGGCAGGTCGACGAACCGCAAGTCATCGCCCCAACAGCCTTTGCCGGATCCGCACTTGCCGCCATTGGCCAGGTCATAACGCTCGAAAGAGCAAGTATTTGCAGGCTCTTGAGAAGTATTTCAGCGATATTTCCCTGTATATTTCTCATCTTTTCCATCGTATCACGCCCTTGTGAAACGCACTGTAGCAATCATCACTCTTCCCCCAGCGCTGCTTTGTAGAGCTCTGCATGCGCAGGTGAGACCGGGGTCTCATCACTCTTGTGGTATTGGTGACAGGTCGAGCATTCCGCCGAGACGGCCTTCGACCCGGGCTTGAGCGGCGGCAGCTCCGGCGGCGCCGATCCGTTCGAGGCCGTCAGATGCGCCAGCGGCTGACCGGTGAGATCCTCGAGATAGGCAATCACCGCATCCTCCTGCCCCTGCACACGGTGACAATCGCGACAGACCGCAACCTGAGGCATCAGCACATCCGTGGCGCTGGAGGAGGCCGAGGCCGCGTGGCACCCCTCGCAATCCATCTCCTTATGCCGCTCATGGCTGAACTCGGCCCGTGGCATCCAATGGCGTTGCAGGAGCGCAGGCTGAACCAGCCAGCCCGAAGCAGTTTCAGCATCACCGACCTTTTGCGCCTCGTGACAGGTCGCGCAAAGGCGCAGGCCAAAGATCGAATCGAGCTGCCGGTCGGTCTCTTCCCCAGCCCAGGCCGAATTTGCCAAGAGCCCACCGACATTGTGGTCCTGCCCGCCGAGGCGCCGCCGCCGGTTGGTCTTCTCCGCCTTGACCACGACCGTCCCTTCGGCGACGCGCTCCTCGAAATAAGCGCGCACGATCTTGGCAATCCCCGCCTCATCCGCATGAGGCAGCGAGATCGCCACACCAGCGGGGGCAAACTCCAGCTGATGGCACCCGCCGCAATCGCGCTCCATCTTGATAGGCCGCATCAGGTTGCCATCCGCCTCGGTCGAGTGGCAATCCGCGCATCCAAGCGGCTGGCGCCCGGTCAAAAGCGCCACGCCGTCCCGGGCCATATGCTTGTCATGCGGGAAGCGCAGCCCCGACTTCTCCTGAAGAACCGCGTCCTTCGGGAAGGGGCGCGGGATCAGTTCCGGCTTTAGCTTTCCATCCGGGCCACGGCTTACGGCGGTGATGATTTCAGGCTCAAAGTTCGGGTGATCGGCCATATAGCCCGACATCGGCTTTAAATGCGTGCCCGGTCCAGTGGCGATCTGGTTTTCGTGGCAACTGGTGCAGTACTGAACATCCGTCAGGGTCGGCTCCTCACCGCCCATATGCTCCTTGTGGCAGTCCGAGCAGTTGTCGCCGCTCAGCGCCATCCCGGGATGCTTGGCCTGATCGGCATGGCGCGTCAAATCCGCATGGCAGGAAAGACAAGCCGCTGGCGTGGTCTTCTCAAACGCGCGCAAGTGGCAGCCGCTGCAGTCTCCGCCCATGCCCTGATGCGCCTTGGACAACGGGCCCGAGGACCAAAGCGCCTCCATCGGATGCGGATCGCGCGTCTCGCCTTTCTTGAGAACCGTGACCACGACCTCTCCTTGGTCAGGCACAGTCCGGGTCAACACATCGCTCATCGGCCAAAGCACAAAGGCACCGAGGATGGCGAGCAGGAACAACCAAGCCAGCGGCCTTTGCCCGGGCAAGACATCGGCGAGCGCGCGCTTCTCCTTGCGCTTGGCACGGCGCCCCGGCGCCTCGGCCAAAACCCGCATGACCAGCACATGATCGGCACCATCACGGCCGGGCTCGGCAGTGAACTCAAACTTGTCGACCCGCGCGGTTGTGCCAGATGCGAGGACCACATCGCGGACCTCTTTCTTGCCCAGCATGATCCCGTTGACACCGACCGCGCTCAGCTTGATCTGCCCGCCTTCGACCGAGACAGTGGCATGGTGATAATCAACATCGATTTCCGGCAGGCTGATCTCCATCGGGCTGCCGCGGCCCATCCGGATCTCTTCGCCTTGCAGCACCGTCTCGCGGCGCGAGACTTCGTCTGAACCGGGGCGTGTGCGCTCTGTAACCAGGATCAAACGCATCGCCGTCACCAATAGAAGAAGACCAGCACGATATGGCTGATCAGCGCGACAAGAAGGGCGACGGTGACTGGGATATGCACCCAAAGCCACAGGGTAAGGAGGGCGCGGTATCGGGTATCCCGGCGCAGGCAGGCGCATACCTCGACTTTGCGCTTGAGATCCTCGAGAAGGCTCGCGACCCGCGGGGCCAGATCCACGTCATCGCTGAATTGCGGGCTCAGCTTCTCGACCTGCCGCAACGCCTTGCGCGTGGCGCATCCCATCGAGGACCCGATCATGATCGAGAAGAACCCACCCCCGATCTTTGTGCGCTCCAAGCTGCGGCGGATCGGCTCGCGGAACGCATCGGGCAGGTTCTGCAAAGCCCGCTCGATCCGCTGGTCGATATCCTGAATATCGACCTCCAACTGTTCCACATCCGAGAGATCCGGATGCTTGCGCTCGACAATCGCCTTGGAGACGTTGGAGTTCATCCTCCGAGGGGTAGCGGCATAGTAATAGATGCCGAAAATCCCCGAGAGCACCACGATGATCAACAGCACATAGGCCAGCGTGTGAATGTTGTAGCCGAACTCAAACCCCGCATGCAGCGCGACCAGCACGATCAGGCTCAGTCCCAACCAAACATGGGCCGAGACTTTGTTGCGCCGCCGGGTCGGTGACGAGGCGAACTGGCGCTTCATCACACCCAGCCAAGACAGCCACAGCACGATAAAGGCCGACAGACCTCCCAGACCATAGCCCACCATGGTCGAGCCATCCCGCCGCCCCTCGGGCGCATAAAACACCCAAACCGCCGCAGCCGTTAGGCACAACAGGATCGACAGGATCGGCCAGGTGCGATTGGCGAGGAAGCCCTGATGAATGCGCATCAACGGGCCTCCTGGATGCTCTCAAAGAGCTTTTCGGGCGTGGTCCGGATCACAGCGCCAGTTGGGCAGGCCCTGACGCAAGCAGGACCACCACGGACCCCTTCGCAGAGGTCGCATTTCCGCGCAACCTCCTTGTTTTCCTTGGATTTCTTCGCAGGGTTCCGCTCGCCTGGCCGGTCGCCATAGCCGAACAGAAGCTGGGTCAAAAGGTTGCCGCGCTTCACCGGGGCGGCACCCAGCTTGATCGCGTTATAGGGACAGTTTCGAACACAGTTGCCACAGCCGATGCAGCTCTCATCCACCGCCACCGCGCCCGATGGCGTGCGGTGCAGCGCATTGGGCGGGCAATCCGCCATGCAATGGGGATGCTCGCAATGGCGGCACGAGATCGGGATATGCAGATCGCCCTGGGTCGGCCCCTGCGCACGGTAGAGCCTGGGAATCCCGTCATGGGTCTCGGCACAGGCCTTCTCGCAGAAATCGCAATTCACACAGAGCGTGTAGTCGATGATGATCGCATTGGTCGCCTCGCCGATCCCATTGGCCAGCAGGAACTCGATCACCTGATCCTTGGCCTCGTTCTCGACCGAGCGTTTCTTGGCCTGCGCCGCGCGCGTGGCGACCATGCTCTCGACTTTGGATTTGAGCTGCGGTTTGCGGTCCATCAGATCGCGAAACAGCCCGCCATCGATCTTGATCGCCTCGACGCCGATGGCCGCGCGCACGCTCGCGTTCCGGGGCTGGCCGGTGAGCAGCGCACTTTCGCCCAGCAACTCCCCGGCAGGCACATAGTTGATGATCGTCTCCTGATCCCCCACCAACCGGCTAACCGCGCAAGAGCCGGACTGGATCAGGTAGCAGGCATCCGCCGCCGTATCGCCTTCCTTGATGATCTCTTCCCCGCGCGAGAATTTGACGATCTCGTAGGTGACCAGGATCTCGGCGACGTCTTCGGCGGTGATATTCGGCGCAAGGAACGTCTGGAACTTGCGCAAAACCAGCGTGTCGTTGAGGTTCTTGCGCGCCGCCTCCGAGCTTGCCAACAGCTTCAACGCCGCCATGCGCGGGATCTCGATCACCACGCAATTGTCGCCCGCAACCGCGTCCGAGGACCGGCGGCGGCCCATCACCAGGCCCATCTCGCCAAAGAACGCACCCGTGGGCAGGGTGAACTTCGTCTCCTTCGAGATCGGGATCTCGACCGAGCCGCGCAGGATCAAAAACAGCGATGCTCCCGCATCGCCCTTGCGGATGATGTGCCGGCCCACATCCGGCGCGTGAACCTCGGCCTCCAACAGGAATTCGCGCAGCTGGAGGATCGTCAGGTCGCCAAAAAGCGGGATCGACGCCTTCACATTGTCCAGTGTCTCATAGATCGCCGGATCGCCATCGCGCAGGCCAAATTTGGTGCGCAGCACATCCAGATCGACCCCATCGACAGGGTCCCCCGCAATGGTCTGGATCACCTCATAGCCCTGATTGAGGCAATGCTTGATCAGCGGATACCCCGCCAGCGCGCCGACGAAATAGACGCCCGGGCGATCGGATTCATACTCCGTGCTCACCCTCGGGAACTGTGCGCCCGCTTCAAAGACACCGCCCACTGCTTCGACGAACTTGCGCGGTGCGATGGCACCCAGGCGCGCGATCACCCGGTCGGCGGGCACGATCTGCTCGCCATCCGGGTCCTTCAGCGTGATCGCGTTCTCCTGAACCGAAGCCGGATTGGCGTTATAGGCACAGGTGATCCGCTCCTCTTTGATCGCGGCCAGGATCTGGCTGATGTTCCCAGGCTTGGCCCGCGCAAATTCCCGGCGGCGATTGACGATCGTCACCCGGTTCTCGTTATTCGCCAGACCGATCGCATTCTCGATCGCCGCGTCGCCCGCGCCGACCACCACGATATCCTTGTCCCAGTAATCCTTGGGGTCGTCGAGCTGGTAATGGGTCAGCCCATTCTCCTCACCCGGCACACCCATTTTGCGCAGATTGCCCTGCAACCCGATGGCGATCACCACCGTCTCGGCCGTCACCGATGAGCCATCGGCCAGTTCGACAGTGAAATTGCCCTTTTCGCCGTCGATCCCAATGACCTCGGCATTGAGGCGGACCTTCACGCCCACTTGCTTTGCCGTGCTCTCCCAGTTCTCCAGGATCACCTCGCGCACATCCGCCTCAAACGTTACTTCCGCGCGCAGGGGCAGACTGTCGGGCGTCGCCATCACCGGCTTGCCCTTTTGGAACTTGAAAAGCGTGTTGTTCAGATTGCCAGCCCGCTCGAGCAGAATATGCTCCAGCCCCAGCTTCGCAGCACGGGTCGCAGCGCTTATCCCCGCCGGACCCGAGCCCACAATCGCCACCTTATAATCTACCACCCTGAACGTCCTTCTTGATGCCAGCCTCCAGCATCAGGACCGGGCAGAGAACTCTCCACCCGGCGCCTGATCATCTAGCCGCCGCCTGCAGCGCCTTTATTGCTGTGGCGAACTGTTGAGGTTGGAACGTCTCGCTGTTCTGGATCGCGTCATACGCCTTGTTGAGTTCGACAAAGAGCGCGTCGGTCTGCGCCGCCGAGATCTGACCAGACTGCTCCAGCGCATCGATGGTGGCCCCCAACACCAGCGTTGCCTGCTCCGCCTGGGCAAAGTCGATAATATTGCCCGAGCTTCCCTTCTCGATCAGCGCGGTCAGGATCTTCTCCATATCCGAGCCCGTGAGCCTATAGTTTGAGATCGCCTCGGCCGAAGCAGCCGCCATCTCCTCCATCTTGTTGGCTTCAGCCACAAGTTGTGCCCGCCCTTGGGCCGAGCTTTGGTGCAGCGCCAGCATCTGGGCTCGCATCTGTTCGGCAAGCTGGGGATCAGCGCTCTGCAAGGCGACCAATAGAACGGCCATATGACTGTCATCGATCTTGGGCGTACCAGGCGCCGTCCCAGTGCCCCGGGGGCGGTACTTCAGATCGCTCATCCGGTGGTGGCAGGTGTTGCAGTCAAAGAAAGCGAATTCGGGGAAGAATCCATTCATCCCGGTTTGATCGTCTGCAAGCAGGCGCATCCGCCGCTCGATCATCTTCGCCGCACCGATGGCCCAGGTCTTCACACCATCCGAGACAACCTTGCGCGAGAAGTAATCATCATCAGCCGAATGGTGCGCATTGATCCAAGTATAGCTGTCCAACTCAAAGCTGATCCTGGGGTGACCCGCGCCAAAGATCTGGTGATTGGCGAACTGATCCTCGGCGCCAAAATGGCAGTCCAGGCACATATCCGCCCGCGCAACTGGATCATTTGTGGGGAACAGTCCGCGTGCCTGCAGATCCGCGTGTGAGTAAGCATCCGCCTGACGGTGCGGTCCGAGCCATTCGATCGACGATCCGTGGCAAACTTCGCAAGTCACACCCTCGGTGATGTCAAAATCAAAGCCGCGATTCTCTTCTGGCACATTATTGGCGTGGCAGGAGAGGCAGATCTCAGCCGAGGTCGCCTCGCCCAAACCCAAATTCGACGCAATCCGTTTCGCGCGATCTGTGGTCAGGCTTTTGTAGGATTTTGAGTGTGGGTCCTGGTTGAACCAGACTGTGAACTCGTTTCGATTGACCCGGCTTTCCGGGTTGATCGATGCGGCTCCGTGGCATTGTGCGCTGGCGCAAGTGCCGACGCCGGAGTAGATTTCCTTAGGTTGTGCTTCTGCGTTTGGCGCGAAAAGTCCCCCGAAAACAGCCAGTGCGGCTATGATCCCCCAGATACGATACATGTTCCCTCCCCCGAAGGATGTCGGTACTTGAAACAACGCCTGATCGGCAGGCGCTTACTTTCTTGAAAAAAAGTGTAGCGCAGAAAATCCATTCCACGAAGTGGTAAGTTTCCTTGACAAGTCAGGAAATTGACGGGTCAAGGCCTTGAATCAGTGGGAAAGTATTTTTTAAGGGTCAGAAACCTTGACTTTTCATGGCCTCTGAAAGGTCTGCTTCGGGCCGCGCACCAAGGTGGCTGATGACCTCTCCGGCAGCGATACAGCCCATATGAGCGGCGATCGTGTCATCGTGCCCGCGTATGATACCAGCTAAAAATCCAGCTGCAAACAGATCCCCCGCACCGGTCGTATCTTCTACGTCAACGGCCTGCGGCGGAACGGCGCTACGCGCTTCGCCACGCAAAATGACCGCCCCCTCAGCGCTCAGCGTAACAGCGGCGCAATCAACGATCCGGGACAGGGCGCCAAGGGCCACTTCGCGCTCCTCGGTCCCGGCCAGGGCCATCGCCTCGGCCTCATTGGCAAAGAGCAGATCCACATGATCGCGGATCAAGGTCAGCATGTCGTCGCGATGGCGGCTGACGCAGAACGGGTCCGAGACCGTGAAAGCGATCTTGCCCCCGCCCCGCTTGGTCGCAGCGATTGCCTTGGCATAGGCTTCCTTCGCCTCGGGCGTGTCGAAGAGATACCCCTCCAGGTAGAGCCAATCGGCCCGCTCCATCAGCGCCTCGTCGATATCTCTGGCCTCTAGCGTGGTCGAGACGCCCAGATAGGTGTTCATCGACCGCTCCCCATCGGGCGAGACCAGGATGAAACTCCGCGCCGTCTCCAAAGCTGCATCTGCGGGCGCGAACGGCCCTTCATACGCGACACCGGCCGCCCGGATATCATGGCCGAAAATCTGGCCCAACTGATCATCGCGCACCTTGCCGACATAAGCGGTCGAGCAGCCAATCTGTGCCGCCCCCACAACCGTGTTCGCCGCTGACCCGCCCGAGATCTCGCGCGCCGGGGGCATGGCCGCATACAACTCCGCCGCCCGTTCCGTGTCGATCAGGTTCATCGCGCCGCGAATGATCCCATGCCCCTCGATAAAGGCATCATCGACCGGGGCGATCACATCGACAATAGCGTTGCCGATGGCAACCAGATCGAGACGGCTCATAGGGTTTTCTCCTCATAGGGACAGAGATCTTCGATGAGACAAGTCGGACAGTCCGGCTTGCGTGCCTTGCAGACATAGCGCCCATGCAGGATCAGCCAGTGATGGGCATGCAACTGAAACTCGGCCGGGATGTTGTCCTCGATTGCCCTTTCCACAACGTTGACATCCTTGCCGGGGCAGATCCCGGTCCGATTGCCAACGCGAAAGATATGCGTGTCCACCGCCTGTGCGGGCATCCGCCACCACATGTTCAGGACAACATTGGCGGTCTTGCGGCCCACCCCCGGCAGCGAGGACAGGGCCGCCCGGCTAGAAGGCACCACGCCGCCATACTCCTCGACCAGGATACGAGAGAGCTTGATCACATTCTTCGCCTTGTTGCGGTAGAGCCCGATCGTGCGGATATGCTCGATCAGCCGTTCCTCGCCCAACTCCAGCATCTTCTCCGGCGTGTCGACGATCTTGAACAGCGCCTCGGTCGCCCGGTTGACACCTTTATCAGTGGCCTGCGCGCTCAGCGCCACAGCCACCAGCAGCGTATAGGCGTTGACATGGTTGAGCTCGCCTTCCGGCTCCGCCTGATGGGCCTGGAAGCGCTCAAAGATCTCATAGATGGTGGCAAAGTCGAGCTGGCGGGCCATGGCCCCGGCCTTAGCACCCGGAAATGCCCGGAACAAGTTCCACTTCTTGCGGCAAGAACCGGGTGGGAGAGTGCGCCGCCTTGAGGTAAATTAGCGGCAGTTAACCGAGGTATCCAAGATGAACGCCCCCTCTAACCAAGACCAGTTTCAATACGACCTCATGGCCGCAGCGCTCCGCTATATCGAGGAGAATGCAGGCGAGCAGCCGACATTGGAGGAGGTCGCCAACGCCATCGGCCTCTCCCCCACCCATTTCCAGCGCGTTTTCAGCCAATGGGTCGGCGTCAGCCCAAAGACCTATTTGCAGTACCTGACGCTCGACCTGGCCCGGCATTTACTAAAGGACCGGTTCACCGTGCTCGATGCAACGCTGGAGACCGGGCTCTCCTCCCCCGGTCGCCTCCATGATCTCTTCGTCAAATGGGAGGCGATGACACCAGGCGAGTTCGCTCGCAATGGCAAAGGGCTCACAATCAACTGGGACTGGTTCGACAGCCCCTTCGGCGACATGCTGGTGATGGGCACCGATCGCGGGATCTGTGGCATGGCCTTTGCCGCCGATACCGGGCGCGATTGGGCGCTGGCAGATATGCGCGGGCGCTGGCCAGCGGCTGTCTACCAACAAAACGGCGCGGCGTTGAGGCCCTGGGTCGACGCGGCCATGGGAGGGCAGGGGGAGGTCAAACTTCTGCTCTGCGGCGCACCCTTCCAGGTCCATGTTTGGGAGGCGCTGCTGAAGATCCCCTCGGGCCATGTCACCACCTATTCCGAGATCGCGCGCCATATCGGCAAGCCGCGGGCGGTGCGCGCGGTCGGCACCGCGGTCGGGCGCAACCCAGTCTCCTGGCTGATCCCCTGCCACCGCGCCCTGCGCCGCGACGGCGCGCTCGGCGGCTATCACTGGGGCCTGCCCATCAAACGCGCCATGATGGCCTGGGAGAGCGCCCGGCTCGAGGCCGGGTGAGCCCATCGCGCTTCTTCCATTGGCGGCGCGCGGCCGGGTTGATGGCACAGCGGCCTTTGCTGTTTCTCGCCACAGCCGGCGTCATCTTCACCGCCCACGCGATCCAGACCGAGGTGCTTTTCATCCCGCTCTCAATCGCCCGCTTCCTGGCCATCATCACGGCGGCCGCAATGGGCTATGCGCTGCTGCAAACCCCGGGCTGGCGCGGAACGCCTGGGATCTGGATCCGTTTCACGAGCTTCGTCCTTTTCCTGTACCTGCCCGTCCTCGCGCTCGGCTTCGTGTTCTTCGGCGCGGCAATTCAGGCGATTTTGGGGCTCTGGATGTTCGCGGTCATCCTGGCCCTGGTCGCGCTTTTTGCCGCCGGTCAGATCCTGCTCGGCGCCACGCTGGCGGGGATTGTCGAGACTGGCCGGATCCCTCTTCGCGAAGGGTACCGCCGCGCCAGGAGCCATGCGCGCTTCACAGCCCGCGCGCTGGTCTTTGGTCCCTGGGTCGTCAATGCCTTGGTGGCCGGGGTGAAACTGGCATCTCACCAGGCTGGCCTGCCCAACCAACCCTTCGATGCCGTTACGGGCGCCTTCCTATGGGTCTGGCTCCCGGTCAACGCGCTGCAGGCGTTTGGCGTGATCTTCGCAGCCCTCTTGACCGTCTCGATCCTCCATCACGCCTGGGCGCAAGGCCAGCAATGGTGACCAGCCTGCCCCAGTGGCCACATTCCGCCCCTGAATTGCGCTAAAATGACCCTGGTCTCTCCGCGTTCCCGCCGCGAGCCCGAAGGATGTTGTGGTTAACGAAAGCTTGCCCGGTTGTCCCCCAAACTGGCAGCAAGGCGCTCCGGCGGGTGGATCTCCCTTGGTCCCGCCGGAGCGTTCCTATCTCTGATCCGCGCGTTTCTTGACATACGAACCCGGCGCCGCCTCGATCGCGCCCAGGGTCGCCCCAGCCTCGCGCGGTGGAACCATCTTCTTGGACTTCGCCGCCAGCCACTTGTTCCAATCCGGCCACCACGAGCCGGGCGTCATCTCGGTGCCGTCCTTCCATTCCTCCAGCGTGTCGCCCTTCAACCCGGTCTTGGTCCAATACTGGTACTTTCCCAGATCCGGGTGGTTCACCACGCCCGCAATATGGCCCGAGCCGCCCAGGATAAACTTCTGGCTCCGCCCACCCATCATCTTCGCGGCACGAAAGGCACTATGCGCCGGTGCGATATGATCCTCGACGGTCGCGACATGGTAGCAAGGCACTTTGACCTTGCTCATATCCAGCACCTCGCCATCGACCAGCAACTCACCCTTGGCCAGCGCGTTCTTGTTGTAGAACGTGTCGAGGTAATAGACATGCACTTGCCCCGGCATCGCGGTGGAATCCGAGTTCCAATAGAGCAGATCGAACGGGAAATTCTCTTTTCCCAGCAGGTAGTTATTGATCACAAAGCTCCAGATCAGATCCGAGGATCTGAGCGAGTTAAACGCCCCGAACATGTTCTCGGCCGCAAGATACCCCTGCTCCTCGACCGCCTCATCCAGCGACTCCAAAACCTCATCATCGACAAAGGCCTGCAACTCGCCCGCATCCGAGAAATCCAATTGCGCGGTAAAGAACGTGCAGGAGGCGACCCGGTCATGCCCCTTATTGGCCATATGCGCCAGCGCGCAGCCTGTGATCGTGCCGCCGATGCAATAGCCCACGATATTGGCCTTATCCGCCCCGGTCTCCTCAATCGCTTTGTAGACCGCCGTGATCACCCCATCGGTCATGTAGCTTTCCCAGGTCTCCTGGGCCTGCTCCGGCCCCGGATTGACCCAAGAGGTGATGAAGACCGTGTGCCCCTGCTCCACCAGCCATTTGATCATCGACTTCTTCTTGTTGAGATCAAGGATATAGAACTTGTTGATCCAGGGGCTGATGATCACGATCGGGCGCTCATGCACTTTCTCGGTGGTGGGAGAGAACTGCACCAACTGCATGACATTGTTCTGATAGACCACCGCGCCCGGGCTGATCGCCATGTTCTCGCCGACCTTAAAGGCATCCAGATCGGTCTGCTGGATCAAAAGATGCCCATGCCCGCGCTCCATATCGCGGATCAGATGCTCCAGCCCGCGGACCAGGTTCTCGCCCTTCTCATCGATGGTGGCCTTCATCACCTCCGGGTTGGTGGCCAGGTTGTTGGTCGGCGACATCGCCTCGATATAGTTCCGGGTGATCAGCTCCAGCTTCTTCTTCTCCTGCGCGGTCAGGCCTTGCGCATCGTCCAGCTGATCCTTCAGCCATTTGCCGGTCAGCAGATAGGACTGCTTGAGATAACTGAAGACCGGGTTCTGATCCCAAGCCGCATCCTTGAACCGCTTATCACCCGGTTCCGCGCTGATCACCGGCTCCGGCGTCTCGCCCGCCATATGTTGCAGCGTCCGGGTCCACAGCTCGGCCTGCGCGGTCCAGTAAGCCATCGCCGATTGCATGGTCTGCTGCGGATGATCGGCCATATATTGCCACCAATGCTGCATCGCGGGCAGGGCATGCAACGGATCCGGGCGCATCAGACCGATATCCGAGAGCCGGCGGTCCATATTCTCAGCCCAAACCTTCTGACTGCGCTCCATCAGCTTGGTCATCCGATCGGCGAGGGTATGCTCCTCGATCTGGGCTGGGTCCTGAGCCATCTTTGCGCTCCTTGCCTGGTGGGTTTCCCTATCCTACGGTTTATCCGGTCTGGTCAGACCGGGTGCTGCCGGTTAAGGTCCGGCACCGCCTGAGGGCTATCATAGAGAGAATGCAGATTGGCAGATAGCCGGAAATGATAGCGCTAAGAACCATCACGGCCATAGCATTGCCTTTGATGCTCGCAAATTGCGGCACAGTCGGGCTGTTTGGAACCTATGATGTGCCTGAAAGCCCCGAGGTTGCCGATGCCGAATGGCCCCGCCTGGTCGATGTGCCAGAGGCGCCTGCGGTTGGGGAATACAGCACAGACATACCCGATCCCGCCATTGGCACAGCGCTGATCAGTGATCTTGGTTCGGTGGCGCAAGATGCGAGCACGCGGGCGGCTGGTCTCTCAGGTCCGGTTCTGACCGAGGCCGATCGACGGCGGCTAGGGCTCAATTAAGTGCTGGACGGAGAGAAGCAGGGCACACGCTCAGGGCGCGTGCCAGCCTCCCCACCTCTGAAACGAGTCAAAACCCCTCGTATTTCAGAGCGTCTTCTTCGTTTTTCTCGAGCTCGTTCGGCAACCATCCGCCATTCTCGAGATCCATACCCATGGTGCGGGCTTGATCTTGTAGAAACGTCTTCGTGTCGAGCGTGTCCAAGAGTTCGTCAACGTCGCGGTCCATCTTCTCCTCCAACGATTGATACCTGGGGCCTGTCGATGCCGCGAAATTGCCCGAATCACCGGGCGAGAGATGTGAGGATCGTCACCGGATTTGTTAATCCTTTGTTCACCCGCTTTCTGAAGAGGAGCGTGCCCACATGACCTCAGCCCCCTTCCGCCTCGGCATTGCCGGGCTCGGCACCGTCGGTGTGGGCGTTCTCAAAATACTCGACGCCCATGGCGTAAGCTTGGCCGCCAAAGCCGGGTGCCCAATCACGGTCAGCGCCGTCTCCGCCCGCAACCGGGGCCGCGATCGGGGAGTTGGGCTCGAGGCCTATGCCTGGGAGGATGACGCCGTTAGCCTCGCCGCCCGTGACGATGTCGATTGCGTCATCGAAGTGATCGGCGGCTCTGACGGCCCGGCGAAAGCCCTGGTCGAACGCGCGCTCGCCAACGGCAAACATGTGGTCACCGCCAACAAGGCGCTGATCGCCCATCACGGCCAGGCGCTTGCCGAACAGGCCGAAGCAAGCGGCGTAGCGCTTAGCGCCGAGGCGGCCGTCGCCGGCGGCATTCCAATCCTCAAAGCCCTCGGCGAAGGGCTCGCGGCCAATCAGATCACCCGCGTCTTCGGCGTCTTGAACGGCACCTGCAACTACATCCTGACCGAGATGGCGAAGACCAAAGCAGCCTACTCAGACGTGCTCGCCGATGCCCAACGCCTGGGCTATGCCGAGGCCGATCCCACGTTTGATGTCGAAGGGATCGATGCCGCCCATAAACTCGCCATCCTGGCGGCGATCGCCTTCGGCACGCGGGTCGACTTCGAAGGGGTCGTGACCGAAGGCATCGGCCAGATCACGCTGACAGATATCGAGATGGCCCGCGATATGGGCTTCACGATCAAACATCTGGGTCTCGCGCAAATGCATCATGGCGGGCTCGAGCAGAGGGTCCGCCCCTGCATGGTCCCCGCCGACACCGCCATCGGCGCTCTGCCCGGCGTGACCAATACGGTGGTCGTCGAAGGCGATTTCATCGGCCAAACCGCCCATTTTGGCCCCGGCGCCGGCGAAGGCCCTACCGCCAGCGCCATTGTCGCCGATGTGATCGACGCGGCTGCGGGCGTGACCCGCCCCCTCTTCGCCCAACCTGCAGCCGGGCTCGCCTCCGCGCCGCGCCTGTCGCATAGTGAAGAGCACTCACCCTACTATCTCCGCTTCACACTCCAAGATGAGCCCGGCGCCCTCGCAGCCCTGGCGACCGCACTCGGACAACATGGCGTCTCGATCCACCGGATGCGCCAATATGGCAGCGGCGACCCGGTCCCGGTCGTCATCGTCACCCACGACGCCCAACGCGCCGAGATCGACGGCGCTTTGGCCGAGATCGAATCCCTCGAAGTCTCAAAAGCGCCTCCCGTCGCGATCCGCATCGAAACCGTCTAGCCCAACTTTCGCACAAGCGTCCCTGGGCCCTGACGGGCCTACGGCGGGCAAAGCCCGCCACCCATGCAAGCATGGGCAGGGACGCCCAGCGCCTAGCTCAGAGCTATGCGTGGGAAGTCCGACTGGGGCCAATGCGCCCGGGAGGGCGCCAAACATAGGTGTATGCGGCGCAAGCCGCATTCCGTTTGGTTCGATCTAAGCTCGCCAAAAGGGTTTTCGCGCCTCGCGCAGTGCTTCCCGGCGTGTGATTCCAATATCCGATAAGCGCCTCTGGTCCATCTCGCTGAGCGCACGGCGCGCCCTGCTTCGTTCAGCCCAAAGGAGGAACAGATCAAGCAGTGATCCAGCCCTTGGCGGTGGCGCAAACCGCGCCCGAAAAAGCACAATATCCTTCACCATTGATCTCTCACCTCCAACTCTAGAGTTCATCTCATCCGAAATGAGATGAAAATAATTGAAATTCAAACGCCAATATCTCAGCATATTATTTAGTTTTCCTAATTTAATGGAGCCTGATATGCGCCTCCCTCCGCTCAATAGCTTGCGTGCTTTCGAAGCCGCGGCTCGGCTCGGCAGTTTTCAGGAGGCGGCCGATGAGTTGAACGTCACCCCCGCCGCGATCAGCCACCAGATCAAGGGGCTTGAGGCTTTTCTCGACCGCCCTCTCTTCCACCGCATTGGGCGCGGGGTCACGCTCACCGATACAGCCCGCGATCTCCTACCTGATATCACCCGCGGTTTCTCCCATTTCGGGCGCGCCATGGGTGGGCTCGAGGCGGGCCACATCGCAGGGCGCCTTGTGATCAGCACAATTCCCTCCTTCGCAGAGCTCTGGCTGACACCGCGGCTGAAGCGCTTTATCCAGACTTATCCGCAGATCGAGTTGCAGATCCGGGCTAGCCATGTGCCACCCAATCTTGAGCAAGGGGAGGTCGATCTCAGAATCGCCTATGGGCTCGGCGACTATCCCGGCCTTGTCACGCGCCCGCTAATCACGGACACGATCTTCCCGGTCTGCGCGCCAGCGCTCTTGAACCAGAGACCGCTGCGCGATTTTCGAGATCTCGCCAAGCATGTTCTCTTGCAGGACAGCCAGATCGACCGGGCGGAGCCGACGATGAAGTGGTCCCGATGGCTCCGCGATGCGGGTGTGGTGGAAACATCGCCTCTCGGGCTGGTGGAGTTCGAAGGCTCGGCGCTTTTGACCGAGGCTGCGGTGCACGGGCTCGGCATCGCGCTCGGGCGGATCTCCCTGGTACGCGATCATCTCAGAACCGGTCGCTTGGTGCGTCCGTTTAAAATCGAGCGTCCCGCCGATTACGCCTATTTCACCATCACCACCCAGGCGGCGGCCGAGCGCCCTCGGATCAAGGCGTTCCTTGCCTGGCTGGATGAGGAGATCCGCCGCGATGACCAGGCCCGGCCGGGCTAGGCGCCGTGGTGGTTTGCTGTTGCTTGCGTGTCACTGGCCTCCGGCATAAGAGGGGCAAAATAACACTCCGGCCCCTGACGTTTGAGGAAGCGCCCATGACCGATACCGCCGCCATCATCTTCAATGACCGATTGCTCAGCCTGGGCCTGGCCCGGGTCTCCGAGGCAGCGGCGATTGCCTCTTCGCGCCTGATCGGGCGCGGCGATGAGAAGGCCGCCGACGCGGTCGCGGTGGAGGCGATGCGCGAGCAGCTTAATTTGCTGGACATCAAAGGCACGGTCGTCATTGGCGAGGGAGAGCGCGACGAAGCGCCGATGCTTTACATTGGCGAGGAGGTCGGCACTGGGAATGGCGTCGAGGTCGATATCGCGCTCGACCCGCTCGAGGGAACCACGCTGACCGCCAAAGCAATGCCCAACGCGCTGACGGTTGTTGCCATGGGGCCGCGCCATACGATGCTCCATGCGCCGGATGTCTATATGGACAAGCTCGCGATCGGGCCGGGCTATGCGCCCGGTCTGGTCGATCTGGATATGTCGCCGGCGGAGCGGATCCGTGTCTTTGCGAGCGCCAAGGGCTGCGGGCCGGAGGATGTGAATGTCTGCATTCTCGAACGGCCGCGCCATCAGGAGCTGATCGCCGAGGTCCGCGAGACAGGCGCCGGCATCCGCCTGATCACCGATGGTGATGTGGCTGGCGTCATGCATTGCGCCGAGCCGGAGAAGACCGGGATCGATATGTATATGGGCTCAGGCGGGGCGCCCGAGGGTGTGTTGGCGGCGGCGGCGTTGAAATGCATGGGCGGGCAGATCCAGGGGCGCTTGCTGTTTCGCAATGATGACGAGCGGGGCCGGGCCGAGAAGGCCGGGATCACCGATCTCAACGCCAAGTACACCAAGGACGATATGTGCCGCTCGGACGTGATCTTCGCGGCCACCGGTGTCACCGATGGCTCGATCCTCTCGGGCTGTCGGCGGGAAGGTGAGTTCTTGAACACCGAGACGATCTTGATGCGCTCGCGCACAGGCTCGGTCCGGCGGCTGTTTTACAAGACCCAGAATTTCTGATCCCGCCCGCGAACAGACCCGCCGCCCGCCCCCACCCACCCCCCGGCGCGCAGCGGATCTGTTCGCGGGCGGATCGCGGGAAATCCGTGGTTTTCTGGAAACTTCCGGTTGCCCGGAAAAAAGATCAGCCAAGATCCGGGATCTGTTAACCGGATGATTTCGGGAAAATTGTCCCCTCAGATACCGATACAAAACGCCATGCGTAGCGCCACTACGTTGCCTTGGATCGATTGGATCTCAGGCCGCGTCAGCGCCCAGCATCCCGCCCGATTGGCGAGACCAGAACCTTGCGTAGAGGCCGTCACGGGCGAGGAGTTCCCGGTGGCTGCCCTGCTCGGCCACGCGCCCCTCTTCCAGCACCACGATCCGATCCATACTTTGGATGGTCGAGAGGCGGTGGGCGATGGCGATGACTGTCTTGCCTTTCATCAGGCGCGAAAGCGCCGTCTGGATCAGCGCTTCGACCTCGCTGTCGAGCGCCGAGGTCGCCTCGTCCAGCACAAGGATCGGCGCGTCTTTCAGGATCGCTCGGGCCAGCGCGATCCGCTGGCGTTGCCCGCCAGAGAGTTTCACGCCCCGTTCGCCGAGATGCGCCTCATAGCCTTCGCGGCCTTTGAAATCACGCAAATCCTGAATGAATTCATGGGCTTCCGCCATTTTCGCGGCTTCGATCGCTGCCTCTTGGCCTGCCTCTGGCCGGCCGTATAGGATATTGTCGAGGGCTGAGCGGTTGAACATCGCTGGTTCCTGCGTGACGGTCGCGATCTCGTGGCGCAGACCATCCTGGGTCAGGTCTCGAAGGTCCACGCCATCCAGCGTGATGCGGCCCTGTTCGACATCGTAGAGCCGCAGCAGGAGCGAGATCGTGGTCGATTTGCCCGCGCCCGAGGCGCCCACCAGACCGACCCTCTCACCCGGCTTCACGTCGAGGTTCAGGCCGGAAACGCCGCCCCCTTTGCGCGGCTGATCGGCGCCGTATTGGAAGGTGACATCCTCGAACCGCAGATGCCCTTTCACGGCCTCGGGGTTGCTTGCGTCCGGCCGATCCACCATCTCATGGGGCGGTGAGAGCGTCTTCATCCCGTCCTCGACCGTGCCGATATTGGTGAAAATGGTCATCGCGGTGAAGGAGATCCACCCCGACATCTGGCTCAGCCTTGCTGCAATCATCGCCGCCATGGCGATCACCCCGGCGGTGGCCTGATCCGCCGACCAGAGCCACAGAGCGATGGCGATCAGGCTCACAGGCAGGATGCCGGAGAGGATCGAGAGGAAGGACCGGAAATACCAGACCGTGCGTCCGAACTCCATCTGATGCACACGATGTTGTTCCAGTGCCTGCCGGGCGGCCTCCTCCTCGCGCCCCGCATGGGCGAAGAGTTTGACGGTTGCGATATGGCTGAGACTGTCGACAATTTGGCCGGTCAGCGCCGCGCGCGTCTCCGCCCGTTCCTTCGCGCGGTGGCGAATTTTGGGCAGATAGTAGGAGACCATGGCGATATAAACGGCGAACCAGGCCAACAGTGCGACCAAGAGCCAGGCATCTGCCACGCCAAGGATAAACGCCGCCCCCAGGACAGCAGCAAACCCATAGGCGACCGCGTTCAGGAACTCGGTTACCGCACCGGTCAGTTCATGGGCGGTTTGCACCTGTTTGGCGCTGATGCGGCCTGCGAAATCATCCTCGAAAAAGCCCATCCCCTGGCCCAGCGTGTGCCGATGCAGCCGCCAGATGCCGAGGTTGAAGAGCCCAGGTCCTAGCGAGCGCGAGACGAAGCCACTGGACAGGATCATCAGAACCGGACGGACCAGCAGGAAGAAGAGCAGCAAAAGCAGGGTCTCGACCCAATAGGCGGCAAAGAACCCCGCTGGCGTGCTCTCGGCTGCCCGGTCGACCAGCCAGCCGATCAGCCAGGCTGCTCCCGCCTCTGCTACACCGAGGAAAATAGAAGCGGTCCCAAGGGCATAGAGGGCGCGTTCGCTCCCTGCCATCATCCATTTCATAAAGGCGCCGAGGGTTCGGGGCGGCGGGCCTTTGCCAGGGTCGTAGGGATCGAAGAAGCTTTCGAACCATCCCTCTGCCTTCCAGCTCATTCCGCCGCCTCAACTCCGATCATGCCACCCGACTGCCGGGCCCAGAACCTTGCATATAGGCCATCCTGGGCCAGAAGCTCGTGGTGCGAGCCTTCCTCGGCGATCCGACCTTGCTCCATCACCACAATCCGGTCCATCGCCTGGATGGTCGAGAGCCGGTGGGCAATCGCGATCACGGTCTTGCCAGCCATCAGATGCTCCAGTTCCCCTTGAATGGCCGCCTCGACCTCTGAATCAAGGGCCGAGGTCGCCTCGTCCAGGATCAGAATCGGCGCGTTCTTCAGCACAGCCCGGGCCAATGCGATCCGCTGACGCTGTCCGCCCGAGAGACGCACCCCTCGCTCACCAACCTGGGCGTCAAGACCCGTGAACCCCTCATGGTCTTGCAAATGTGGGATAAATTCATCCGCCGAGACCAGCTTCGCGGCCTCCCAGATCGCTTCATCCGTCGCTTCGGGCCGCCCATAGCGGATATTGTCCCGGATGGAGCGATGCAGCAGCGAGGTCTCCTGCGTCACCATCGAGATATGGCGGCGCACACTCTCCTGCGTCATGTCGGCGAGGTCCTGGCCATCGATCAGCACGCGCCCCTGATCGGGATCAAAGAACCGGAGCGCGAGGTTCACCATGGTCGACTTGCCCGCACCTGAGGCACCGACGAGGCCAACCCGCTCACCGCCTTTGATGTTGAGGTCAACGCGGGCCACACCGCCCGCACGCCCGCCATAGGTATGGGTCACGCCCTCAAACCGCATCTCGCCCTTGCTCAAGGACAGATCGCGCGCATCGTCTTTGTCCTTCAGCCGCAAGGGCTGGCTGACACAGTCCATCCCCTCCTGCACGGTGCCGATATTCTCGAACAGCATGGAGAGCGTCCACATGATCCAATCCATCATGCCGAGCATGCGCAGCACCAGCGCCGTGGCGGCCGAAACCGCGCCGACCGTGATCGCATCCTCACTCCAGAGATAGACCGCATAGCCGATCACACCGACGATCAGGATGACCTGCAAACCCGAGAGCAGGATGTTCAGATAGGTGTAGAGCCGCGCCTGCCTGTGGAAGACCCAGCGGAAATCCTCCATGGCGACACGGGCGTACTCCTCCTCCTCCTTGCCATGGGCAAAGAGCTTTACGGTCTGGATGTTGGTGTAGCTGTCGACGATCCGCCCGGCGAGGGTCGAGCGCGCCTCGGCCACAGCTTTGCCGCGCTCGGTCACATTGGGGACGAACCAGACTGCAACAGCAACAAAGCCCAGGAACCAGAGGCCGAACGGGATCAACAAGCGGCTGTCGATTTCGCCCAACACGATGGCGACACCGACCATGTAGATGGCCGCATACCATATCGCCTCGATCATCTGATGCACCGAGTCGTTCAGCGCAGGCGCCAGCTGGATCTGTTTGTTCGCAATCCGCCCTGCAAAATCGTCAGTGAAGAAGCTCAGCGACTGGCGCAGCACTTTGCGATGCGTGCGCCAGCGGATCAGCGCGCCCATGGGTGCATAGAAGCCTTGGGTCATGATCAGATTGTCGAGGATCAGCACTACGGGCCGGATCACCACCGCCACGGCAACCATCCAAAGCAGCAGGTCGCCATGCTGCTCCCACAACTGCTCTGGCGGGGTTTGTGCAAGAATATCAACCAGTTGACCCGCATAGGCGATCAGCGCCGCCTCGGCCAGCGCAAAGATCCCACCCAGCACGAGACTGATGGCGATCAGCTTGCGTGCGGGCCACAGCATCGTTCGATAGAAAGCGATCAGCCCAGTCGGAAACTCGGCGGATTGATCGTATTTCTGATACGGATCAATGAGGGTTTCGAAATAGCGGAACATAGCGGCATCCTGGTCTTCAGGTCGAAGGGTGAGGGTTTATAGTTCTGCGACGCGCTCTGGTGGCGCGTAGGGCTGACAGGCAACGCTCTTGCGTGCGCGTCAGCTGTCTGAGCAGTAACTAATAAGCCTTACCATCGGATGCCTCCCGGTCTGTGTCCTTCGCATAGAGACATTTTCGCGAGTCGTCTAGTGCGCATGACTTGCGGATATGTCACTCTCATAGGTATGCCGGTAGCCGATGCCGGAAAGACACAAAGGGGCAAGACCGCATGAGCGGAATGGAAGACGAGAAGGCGCGGGCCAGCGCCTGGTTCAAGGACCTCCGGGACCAAATCTGTGCCGCATTCGAGAAACTGGAGGATGAGCAGGAGACCGGCCCCCATGCCGATCTCTCCCCCGGCCGGTTCGAGCGCAAAGAGACCAAACGCGCTGGCGAAGGCGAGGGCGACCAGGGCGGCGGCGAGATGTCGGTCATGCGCGGCGGCCGTGTTTTCGAGAAAGTCGGCGTCAATATCTCTACCGTCTTTGGCGAACTGGGCGCGCAAGCCCAGCGCAGCCTTACCGCGCGGCGCGAGATCCCGGGCCTGGCCGAGGACCCGCGGTTCTGGGCCGCTGGGATTTCGCTGGTCGCCCATATGCGCTCCCCCAAATGTCCGGCCGTTCACATGAACACGCGCATGTTCTGGACCTCAGGCGCCTGGTGGTTTGGCGGAGGATCAGACCTCAACCCGATGGTGGAGGTCCCCGAGGACACGGCCTTCTTCCATGACCAACAGCGGGCGGCCTGTGACGCCCACGACCCAAACTATTATCCCAAATTCAAGGCCTGGGCGGATGAGTATTTCATGATCAAACACTGGGGCGAGCCGCGCGGCGTTGGCGGGATCTTCTATGACGATCACTGCACCGGCGATTGGGAGGCGGATTTTGCCTTCACCCAAGATGTCGGCCGTGCGTTCCTGAAAGCCTTCATCCCTCTCACCGAACGCCACCGAGACGAAGCCTGGACCGAAGACGACCGCGCCTGGCAATTGATCAAACGGGGGAAATATGCCGAGTTTAACCTGGTCTATGACCGCGGAACGCAATTCGGTCTCCATACAGGTCACAACCCTGAGGCCGTCTTGATGAGCCTGCCCCCTGTCGCCACATGGCCCTAAGCGCTGCCCAGAAAAGCGAAAGGGCGGAGCCAGAGCAGGCATCTTTGATCAGCACCGCCGTTCAGACCGAGGCGATCACCGATGCAAACCTGCGCTTCTCTCGCTGGTCGCTCAGGTTCTTAAACCCTGCGGTCGAGGTCGATTACCGCAGTTATCGCAATGCCCGGGTGGCCCGCTGGCTGCCAATACTGACCGTCCTGGTCGCGGCGATTGTGCTTCTAGGTGTGTTCCTAGACCTCGCGATCTTTGCTGCGGACGAGCCCACATGGCCGATCATCGCAACCCGCTGTCTGATCGCCGCGGGGATGCTGGGAGCAGCGGCCTGGCTTTACTTTGGCGGGCGGCCGCGCCGTCTACAAATCTGGATCATGTTGGCAGTGACCTTGATCCACGTCGCCTGGCTATTGGCAACGCCCGCGATGCTGGGGCATTTCAACGAGTATCTCGGGCTTTTGCCCGTTAACATGCTGATGACGTTCATCGTTTCCGGCTTGATGTTCCAATATGCCTGCTGGCTGGGCCTGGCCGCAGCGCTCGCCTATGCGGCGATGATACTCTCCTTCTACCAGGGTCAACCCTATGGTCCGATCTTCTATCTGATGGTGCTAACCCTCTATGCAGCCTACGCGGCTTACATAGCCGAACGGGCAAGGCGAGAGGCTTGGCAGCTGTTGCAAAACGTGTTGCCGAACTCGATCGCCACCCGAATGCAGCAGGGCGAGAGGCTGATCGCCGATGAGCATGAAGATGCCTGCGTTCTCTTCGCCGACATCGTCGGCTTCACATCGATGTCCGAAAAGATGGAGGCGAACCAGCTCGTGGGCCTCCTCAACGAGATTTTCACCGAGTTTGATCGGATTTCCGATGCTTTAGATCTCGAGAAGATTAAAACCATCGGTGATTGCTACATGCTGGTGAGCGGACTGCCGAGCACACGCCGCCGCGACCCGCAGCGCATCGCGCTTGCAGCCCTCGAGATGCAGAAGACCGTCGAGCGGATTGGCCATCGCGAAGGGGCCGATCTCAAGATCCGCGCAGGCGTTCATACCGGCCCGGTGATCGCCGGGGTGATCGGGCGGAGGAAGTTTGTTTATGATCTCTGGGGCGATACCGTGAACACGGCGAGCCGGCTTGAAAGCTCCGCATCGCCCGGATCAGTCCATATCTCTGCTACTCTTCGCGATGAGCTAGGGCCTGACTTCGAGACCGCGTCGATGGGCACACTCAAGCTCAAGGGCAAGGCCGAGGGGTTTGCAGTCTGGCGCCTCGAGGGGCACAAAACCGGTACGTGCCACTGAGCCAGGAGGATCAAATGAAGTTGGATGGACAAACAGCGCTGGTAACGGGTGCCTCAGCAGGGATCGGGGCCGCGACTGTCGCTGCACTGGTGGAGGCTGGCGCCGAAGTCCATGCGGTTGCCCGGCGCGGGGATCGGCTGGAAGCTCTCGCAGCGCGAACCGGATGCCGGATCCATGTCTTTGATGTAACCGATCCGGCAGCTCGAGACGCGCTGGCCGGGGCGGTGACACCCGACATTCTGATCAACAATGCAGGCATCGGCGCCGGATTTGCGGGTTTAGCCACGGCCGAGGCCGATGAGATCGAGCGGACTATCAACACCAATGTCACCGCCGTCCTGCAGCTCTTGCGCGTGATGCTGCCCAGTATGATCGCGGCCAAACGCGGGCATATCGTCAATATCGGCTCGGTCGCAGGCATCTACCCAACCGTCTCGGCGATCTATGGTGCCTCGAAAGGGGCCGTGCGCATGCTCGACTGGAACCTGCGTCACGAGCTGAAAGGGACGGGTATCCGGGTGACTGAGATCCAACCCGGAAGGGTAGCGACCGAGTTCTATGATGCGGCCATCCCTGATGATGAGCTGACCCGCGATCGGTTCAAGCAAACCGGGATCGAGGAACTGACCTCGGAAGACATCGCAGCCGCCATTCTCTATGCGGTCACTGCGCCCGATCATGTGAACGTCTCTGCCATCGAACTCCAACCTGTCGCCCAGGTCTTTGGAGGCGTGACGTTCGACCGCTGAGGAAGATCTCGCATGATCTCGATTATCGGCTGGGGTTCGCTGATTTGGGATCTCGAGATCCTGGAACCTCACACGATCGGCCATTGGCGCATGGAAGCTGGCCCGGAGTTGCCCTTGGAATTCGCACGCATCAGCCCAAAGCGAAAACAGGCACTCGCGCTCTGTCTCGAAGCAAACCATGGGACGATCTGCAAAACCAATGTGATCATGTCGGCGCGCAGTGACATCGAAGCCGCGATCGCTGATCTCGCGGCCCGCGAACGCGCTCCCATGGAGAAGATCGGTGCCTTCTGCAGGACCAGCAGGATATGTCGCGGTTCAGATCTGCGGGTTGTCAGACAGATCGAGACGTGGTGCGTCACTGCAGGCTGGAAAGGAGCAGTCTGGACCGATCTTGAACCAAACTTCCAAGCGCGCTTGGGCGAGCCCTTTTCAGTTGCCCGAGCACTCACCTATCTTCGCTCGCTCAGTGGCGCGAGCCTAGATGAAGCTGTGCGCTATATCGAACTCGCGCCCGCGACGACAAACACTGCACTTCGCCAAGTCTTATCTCACGAGCCTTGGTGGCAAGTCGAAGCGAGACGTCTCGGCTTGAAGTAATGCACGAAAGCACGCCGCGCTCCCAGGCGAGATCCGCGTCTCTTGCACCTCCCGGCACACCCACCCACCCGCGCGGCGCGCTTGCACCATCAGCGCTCAAGTGGCCGTAAGGGCCAGCTCCCGTGATCGAGCGGACGCGATGAGCACGGGGTATGACTCGTGCGCGGAACGCGTACTCGATTTGGCTCAGCTTGATTGGAGATCATGCAGAAGGGCTGCTTTGCTCAGCGTAAATCCACTCTCGATCCATGCTTCACGTGCTCGAGTCAGATAATTTCCGATCTCGGGGCCCTCAACACAACCAATCGCGATTAGATCTTGGGCAGACACTGGGAACACGGCTTGCGCACCGAATGCAATCTCGGAGCTTACATCCCTCCAGGGCATTGGCAGCAGCGCACTCAGGATCAGATAACCGGCTGTTGCGAGATCAGGACCATAGTCAACGGCGGCCCGGGCAGGCGCGATCTGCTCGGCAACAATATGTTGGATGTCAGCCAACCGATGCTGTTCTGCCTTTGAGAGGCGCAGGTCACTCTCCCCGCCCAGTGCCGCCAGGCGGGTCATCGGATCGGGAGCGATCCCTGCCTCATGCTCACATGCGACCAGCGGCGCCAGGGGATCGGCAAGCGCGCCCGGGAGGATTCGCCTCAGAACACCGCTCTCAGCCATCGCCGAAATAGCAGTGGCGGGATCCTTGGCGGCGAGGAGTTTGCGCATCTCGGCCCCCACCCGTTCACGCGCCAATCCGTCAACTAGCTCCGCCAGCGCTGCACAGGCAGCTAGGCCCTCCGGCTCAAACTCATCACCATACCACGCGGTGAAACGAAAGAAGCGCAGGATCCGGAGCGCGTCCTCTCGGATCCGTGCCTCTGGGTCGAGGATGAACTTGACACGGTGCGCCTGGAGATCCGGGAGACCGCCAAGCGGGTCGATCACCCAACCCTCAGCATTTGCGTAAAGCGCGTTCATGGTGAAGTCACGGCGCACCGCGTCCTCGGTCATGTCGGTCGAGAAGGCGACCACAGCACGGCGGCCATCGGTTTCAACATCGCGCCGAAAAGTGGTAACTTCAAATGCGCTCTCACCCGCGACAATCGTGATCGTGCCATGATCGATGCCGGTCGGAATGGCCTTGAGACCTGCCGTCTCTGCGCAACGAGCAACCGCTTCCGGGACAAGCGGGGTCGAAAGATCGATATCCGCAACCGGCTGCCCCAGGAGACTGTTGCGCACACAGCCACCGACGAAATACGCCTCACCGTCCAACGCACGCATCACCGCCAGGGTTTCGGGTGCTTGAAGCCAAGCTTCGTCGAGCTGGGTCATCGAAGCAGCGCCAGTCGATCCGATAGGCCTTTCAACATGCCCGCCGTCGCCCCCCAAATATAATAGTCCCGCCACGGCATCGCGTAGTAATATCGCCGTCCATAGGGCGCGTCGTAATGATGGCGGACCCGATTTTGAGGGTCCATGAGGAAATCGAGTGGGGCTTCGAACACTTCGGCGACTTCGTTGATATCGGGCGTTGCCCGCCAGCGGGGATCGACCACGCCGACAAAGGGCGTCACGCGAAACGCTGTGCCGGTGAGATAGTCATCCAGTGCTCCGAGGACCTGAACCGCGCGAGGGGTCAGACCAACTTCCTCCTCCGCCTCGCGAAGCGCCGTGCGCTCTGGTGACAGATCGTGGTCATCGACCTTGCCTCCCGGAAAGCTGATCTGGCCTGCATGTTGTTTGAGATGCTCGGCGCGTTTTGTCAGCAGGACCTGAAGCCCCTCTGGCCTCTCGAGCAGACCGCAAAGGACGGCGGCCGGTCGAGGCTCCCGGCCTTCCAGAACCGGCGCGCGCGCTTCGGGGGCGAGATCGAAATCCGAGCGCTCCCCCAACGGATCAAGCGCAAGGGCAGCTTCAATTTGGTCGAGCGTTAGCATGGTGCCTGCCATGCCTCGAAGGTAGGGCTGAGGTCAAGCGCGGCTATTCAGCGGCGCGCGGTTGGCGGGCAAGCTGACACTGCCCCCAGAGATCGGAGAGCGCCGAGACAAGATGCGCGATGTTATCGTCGGTATGCAGCGGTGACGGCGTGATCCTGAGCCGCTCGGTTCCCTTCGGCACGGTCGGATAATTGATGGGCTGGATATAGATCCCATACTGCTCCATCAGCGTGTCTGAGAGAAACTTGCACTTCACCGGATCGCCAACCATCACCGGGATTATGTGGCTGGGGTTTGGCATATGCGGGATCTGGTTTTTATCCAATTCCGCCCGCAACTTGGCTACCGAGGCCCGCTGACCCTGGCGTTCTGTGTCCGAAGTTTTGAGGTGGCGTATCGAGGCAGCCGCACCCGCAGCCACATGAGGCGGCAAAGCCGTGGTGAAAATGAAGCCGCTTGAGAAGCTGCGCACAAAATCTATCAGATCGCTTGTGCCGGTGATGTAGCCACCAACCACGCCAAACGCCTTGCCCAGCGTGCCTTCGATGACGTCGATCCGGTCCATCAGACCTTCGCGCTCGGCGATCCCGCCGCCACGTGGGCCATACATGCCGACAGCATGGACTTCATCGAGATAGGACAGCGCGCCATGTTTCTCACAGACCTCGACGATCTCGGCCAAGGGTGCGATATCGCCATCCATCGAGTAGACGCTTTCAAAGGCGACCAATTTCGCCCGTCCCGGTTCAATCTGAGAGAGTTTGCGATCGAGATCTTCGACATCATTGTGCTTCCAGATCCGCTTGTCAGCGCGGGAATGGCGGATCCCCTCGATCATTGAGGCGTGGTTGAGAGCATCCGACAGGATCACCGCATTGGGCAGCTTGGACCCAAGGGTTCCGAGCGCCGCCCAGTTCGACACATAGCCCGAAGTAAAGAGGAGCGCGGCCTCTTTGCCGTGAAGATCCGCAAGCTCCCGTTCAAGCACCACATGCTCATGCGTCGTGCCAGAGATATTGCGGGTGCCGCCAGCGCCTGCGCCTGAGCGATCCAGCGCCGCGTGCATTGCCGTGAGTACGTCTGGATTTTGGCCCATGCCGAGATAGTCGTTGGAGCACCAAACCGTGACAGGTGCTGTCTCATCGGTCCGGTGATGCGTCGCGCGGGGGAAGTTCCCTCGGTGGCGCTGCATCTCGGCAAAAACGCGATAATTGCCTTCGGATCTTAAATCATCGAGGGACGAATTGAAAAACGCTGCATAGTCCATTGAGCTGCCTTCTGGTGGCTGATGCGCCTAGTGTACCCTGACTTTGGCGCCCTGGACATCCTCCCGATATGATCAAGATCAAGAAACTTGAGATTTATGACGCAGACATGCCCCGCAACCGCTCGGAGCGCCGGCGCAACATCTCGACGGTTGTGAGAAGCGCAATCGAGATAATCACCAAGATGGTCGCAACCGCTAGGATCGTGGGTGAGATCTGCTCGCGAATGCCCGAGAACATCTGACGCGGGATGGTACGTTGCTCGGCCGATGCCATTTGCAGCATCACCACCACCTCATCAAACGAGGTGATGAAGGCAAAGAGCGCACCCGAGATCACGCCGGGCAGGATCAGCGGCATCTGGACTTTGAAGAAGGTCGTCACCGGATCTGCGCCCATGCTCTGCGCCGCACGGACCAAAGATTGATCGAACCCGCTAAGCGTCGCCGTCACTGTGATGATCACAAAGGGTGTCCCAAGGACCGCATGGGCCAGAATGATCCCAGGATAGGTATAAGCCAGCCCGACATTTGAGAAGAAGAAGAACATGCCAGCGCCGATGATCACCAGGGGGACAATCATCGGGGAGATCAGGATGGCCATGATCGCCCGGCGATAGGGCATCTCGGATCGGCTGAGGCCAATGGCGGCCAGGGTCCCGAGTGCAGTGGAGATCAGGGTCGCGAAGATACCGATGAAGAAGGAGTTCTTCATCGCGCGCACCCACTGTGCATTGTTCCACATATCGTACCACCAACCCTCGGTCGCATCGGGGGCGGCCATCCCGTTGCGGAGGATATCGGCATACCACCGGGTCGAGAGCGCATCCGATTGCAAGGTCAGCATACCGGTGGTGAAGCTGAAATAGGGCTCGGCGTTGAAGCTCAGCGGCGCGACGATCACAATTGGCGCGATCAGGAAGAACAGGATAAGGCCGCAGATCACGCGGAAGGTGTAGAACCAAACCCGCTGGCCAGTGGTGGCATATGGAGGCAGTTCAGACATAGCTCACCCCAGCTTCATGTTATCGATGCCCACGATCTTGTCGTAGATGTAGTAGAGAAACAGGACAAAGATCAGGAGCACACCGCCAAGGGCTGCCGCCAGCGACCAGTTCAAAGTCGAGCGCATGTGGTTGTCGATAAAGTTCGAGATCATCACCCCGTCCTGACCACCAACCAGCGCGGGCGTGATGTAGTAGCCAATCGCCAGGATGAAGACGAGCAGCCCGCCAGCGCCGATCCCAGGGATCGTCTGGGGGAAATAAACCCGCCAGAAGGCCGTCCAATTATTGGCGCCCAACGATTTCGCCGCTCGAACATAAGAGGGCGGTATCGTCTTCATGACCGAATAGAGCGGTAAGATCATAAAGGGCAGCAGAATATGCGTCATCGCGATGAGCGTGCCCGTTTTGTTATAGATCAGCGAGAACCGGTTATCGTCCGCCACCAATCCAATGAAAGACGCCAAATCGTTCAGAACGCCTTGGCCCTGTAACATCGCAATCCAGGCCGTCGTTCGAACCAGGATCGACGTCCAGAACGGCAGCAGGACCAGGATAAGAAGCAGATTTGCAATCCGGTTCGGGATGGTCGACAGCAAATAGGCCACTGGATAGCCGAGGATCAGCGTGGCTAAGGTAACAACGAGTGAGATCTCGAGGGTACGCAGGAACAGTCGGATATAGATCTGCCGCAACTCGTCCTGTGGGATAAACTCGCCGGTCGCAGTGTATTGCCAGTCGAGGGCCGCGGCGTAATAGGCGGGTGTCAGGGACTTGGATGCAACCTTAAACGCCTGCCAGGTCTCGATTTCCGCCCAATCCTTCTTGGCATCAATCATGGCCTCCTTGAAAGGCGCCTCCATGCGGCTCGCCCGCCGTGCAGTTGAGGTAATGAGCGAGCGTGTTCCAGAGAGCTCTCGATTAACTCGAGTTGCGACCTTCCCGATGGGCCGGTCTGGGTGCTCGCGCGCCGCGATGAAATCAGCGACCATGGCCGCGTACATCTCTTCGGTCGGCTCACTGCTCCCGTCCCATTGCTGAAGCAGTTCCGTGCTCAGCGGCATATGTTGGGCATACGTGTCGTTATAGACGCCCCTGGTCATGAAGATCAGGATAGGGATCACAAAGACGCAGACGATAAACAGAAGGAGCGGCGTCACCAAGCCGAACGCTCTCAAGCGGCTCCGGAAGAGCGCCTGCGCAAGGCGTGTCTTCAGGGGTGTGCCATCAGCCGCGACCAACCTGCCCCGGTTGTCCACCGCGTTATCCATCTCCGTCACGGCCATGCGTGCGCGTCCCCCCAACAACTTGCAGAAAATAACAAAACGAATGGGGTCCGCGCGACACGCGCGCGGACCCGGAGGATCGTCAGATCAGTTGGCGAGCCAAGCGTTGAAACGCTCGTTCAACTCGTCCTGGTTGTCGGCCCAGAACTCAAAGTCATTCTGCAGCGCGTTCTTGAAGTTGTCCGGTGCCGTCGGCATCTGCGGTGCCATCTTCAGGTCAGGCTTGTTGTGGAATGACGCGACCAGAGGTGCCGAAGACTTACGGGTCGGGCCGTAGGAGATGAACGAGGCCTGACCAGCAAGACGCTCGGTGTCAGTCGAGAAGGCCATAAAGTCCATCGCAGCTTGCTTGTTCGGTGCGCCTTTCGGGATGATCCAGAGATCCAGGTCCCAAACTTGACCGTCCCAAACGATGTTGAATGGCTTATCTTCGGCGGCGACCGCGTTGAAGATCCTACCGTTATAGGCGGTGGTCATGGCGACCTCACCATCGGCAAGAAGTTGTGGCGGCTGGGCGCCAGCTTCCCACCAGACGACCTCGGATTTGATCGAGTCGAGCTTGGCAAAGGCACGGTCGACACCTTCTGGAGTGCCGAGCACATCATAGACCTCGTCAGCCGCAACTCCATCAGCCATCAGAGCCATCTCAAGATTGGCCTTTGGCGATTTCCGGATGCCACGCTTGCCAGGGAACTTCTCCATATCGAAGAAATCCGCGATGGTTTTCGGGCCGTCAGCCATTTTCGAGCTGTCATAGGCGAAGATGGTCGACCAAACGATCGTTGGAACCGCGCAAGGGACGTCAAGCGTGCCTGCGATGAAGTCGTCAGAAGCTGGGGTGCCATCAGGTGCCGCCGGGAGGATCGACATGTCGATTTCCTCAGCCAAGCCCTCGTCACACGCACGTACCGCGTCCGAGAGTTCAACATCGACGATGTCCCAGGTCACGTTGCCCGCTTCGACCTGCGCTTTGATTTCCGAGAGACCGCCATTGTAGTCTTCCGAGATGATCTTATTGCCCGTCTTCGCCACCCACGGCTTGTGGTAGGCTTCAACCTGGCTCTTCGTGTAGGCACCGCCCCATGAGACGACGGTGATGGTGTCGGCAGCTTGAGCAGCGGTTGCAACCGCCACTGCGCTGACCGCACCGATCAGAACTGATTTCATTTTCATCGTGATACTCCCTGTATCCCACAGCCCGTTTCCTGTTGTCCTGCTCTAGCCGGGTTCCTAGGGCAGGCTTTCATTGCGTTCTCGCACTTTCATCTTGGCAGGCAGGTGGTGCACTGCACAATCCGAAAGCTAAAGCGACTAGAGCAAGGGAATCAAGGCCCGTCAACTATCCAATCGAAATCGGACTTCGCTAGGCAGAACTGCGGTTTAGCTGTTAGTTTTCGAGATCGCGGGCGACTTTGGGCTGAGCGAGCATTTCGCGGGTGCGATCCATCCGGTCGAAACTTTCATCCAAGACAAAGCTAAGCTGGGCCGAGAACTTGAGCGTGACGGCCCGGGCTACCTCGCGACGGATCTCTTTTGCAGACGCATTCAGCGCCGCCACGACCTCATCCGCCTGCGCACCACCGAGCGGCATGACATAGACCCGTGCTTGGCGCAGGTCAGGGCTTGCGCGCACTTCGGTGACCGTGATCGAAGTCCCTGCAAGCGCTTCGGTATGGAGATCTCCGCGGGCAAAGATTTCGCTCAGCGAGCGGCGAATGACCTCGCCAACCCTCAGTTGGCGCTGAGAAGGACCTGTTGCTCTGTCTTGGGATGCTCGGCGCATCTTGGTTTCTCCCTGACGGACCCCTACCATGGGATCTCGGTTCCATCATACGCGAAAAAGCGGCCTGATTGCGTCGGCACTAGACCATCCAGGACTGCGATCAGATTCTGGGCCGCCTGTTCTGGGCTCACCGTGCCTTTGGCGTCGGGGCCGGTGATCGGCGTGCTCAACCGGGTGCGCACGGTCCCCGGGTGGAGCGCGACGCAGATCGCATCCGGGCGCCTGCGAGCAATTTCAATCGCCGCGGTGCGGACAACTTGGTTCAACGCCGCTTTTGCGGCTCGATAAGAGATCCAGCCCCCAAGCCGATTGTCTTCGATCGATCCGACACGGGCGGACAGAGTTGCCATGACGCTGGGGCGACCCTTTGGAAGAAGCTGCTCATAGTGTTTGAACATCAACGCGGGACCGATCGCGTTGGCCCAAAACTGTGCAGCCATAGCCTCCGCATTTATCGCTGCGAGCTTCTTCTCAGGTGCTGCGTCCTCGACAATCAACGCCCCGGTTGCATCAAACACCAGCTCAAATGGCCCTGACGCGACTGCCGCGAGTAGGGTTTCCTCCGCGAGATCAGGCCGCGTCCAGTCGAGACCATCCGCACGAGACAACCCGACAACATATAGACCGCGTCGCTCCAGCTCGGTCGAGATGGCGGTGCCGATCCCTCCAGACGCGCCAAGGACCAAAGCTGAGGTTCCGATAGGCAAGTTCGCTGCTCCAAAGAAATCGGGCACCCGGTTTGCCGGATGCCCGTATCAAGCTCCTCCGGGGGTATCAGAGCGTGCGCTCGATCTCCTCGCGCGTGAAAATCTCGATGACATCGCCTTCGCGGATGTCGTCATAGTTCTCAAAGGCCATGCCGCACTCCTGGCCTCCTTGAACCTCTTTGACCTCATCCTTGAAGCGCTTCAGCGTCTTCAGAGTTCCTTCGTGGATCACCACATTGTCGCGGAGCAGGCGAACACCGGCAGAGCGTTGGGCAACGCCTTCGGTCACCTCACAACCGGCAACTTTCCCGATACCGGTGATCTTGAAGACCTGTTTGATGGCCGCATAGCCGATGAAGGTCTCTTTGACCTCTGGCGAGAGCAGACCGGACGCCGCCGCCTTCACATCGTCAACCAAGTCGTAGATGACCGAGTAGTAGCGGATCTCCACGCCTTTCTGATTGGCGCTGTCCCGGGCGGGTGCGTTGGCACGCACGTTGAAACCAATGATCGGGGCGTTCGACGCTTCAGCCAGGTTCACGTCCGATTCGGTGATCGCGCCAACGCCGGAGAGCAGAACTTGGATCTGCACCTCATCATTACCGATCTTCTCCAACGCCTGGTTGATAGCCTCGGCAGAGCCTTGGACGTCAGATTTCACCACCACAGGAAGCTTGGAGACATTCTCATCCGCCTTGGCCTGCGCCAACAGCTGGTCGAGGGAAGTCCGAGCTCCCGCGGTCGCCGCTTTCTCACGAGCGACGCGCTGACGATAATCGGCGATTTCGCGGGCCTTGCCCTCATCCTCGACGACGTTGAGGACATCGCCGGCTTCGGGCGTCCCATTCAGGCCGAGCACCTCGACGGGCACTGACGGGCCAGCCTCTTTGACTCGCTCACCTTTGTCGTCGATCAGCGCACGGACTTTGCCCCATTGCTCACCAACCACGAAGATATCGCCTGTGCGTAGCGTGCCGCGCTGGACCAGAACGGTCGCGACCGGGCCTCGACCGACATCCAGTTTGGCTTCGATCACAGCACCTTCGGCCGCACGGTTTGGATTGGCTTGCAGATCCAGAAGCTCGGCCTGGAGCGCGATGTTCTCGACCAGATCATCCAAGCCCTGGCGGGTAATCGCCGAGACCTCGACATCCAACACATCACCCGACATCTCCTCGACGATCACCTCGTGTTGGAGCAGTTCCGTGCGGACCTTGTTGGGGTCTGCCGCGGGCCGATCGATCTTGTTGATCGCCACAATCATCGGAACTTCAGCGGCTTTCGCATGCTGGATAGCCTCGACGGTCTGAGGCATGACCGAGTCATCCGCTGCGACCACCAAGATCACGATATCGGTCACCTGAGCGCCTCGGGCACGCATCGATGTAAAAGCCGCGTGGCCCGGCGTATCGAGGAAGGTCAGCTTGGTGCCTTTGTCCGATTCAATCTGATAGGCGCCGATATGTTGGGTGATCCCACCCGCCTCGCCAGAGACGACGTTGGTCTGACGCAGCGCATCCAGAAGCGAGGTTTTCCCGTGATCGACATGGCCCATGATCGTGATGATCGGGGCGCGCGGTTTGAGATCCTCGTCCTTGTCATCCGTGGTGACGATCGCATCTTCGACATCCGCATCCGAGACACGGGTCACTTTGTGCCCAAACTCCTCAATCAACAACTCAGCCGTATCGGCATCGATCGATTGGTTCTGAGTCGCCATAATACCGTTCTTCATCAATGACTTGATGACATCGGCGACCCGCTCCGACATGCGGTTGGCAAGTTCTTGGACGGTGATAGCCTCGGGCAGTTGGACGTCGCGAATGACTTTTTCGCGCTCGACCGAGCCCATCATCTTGCGCTTTTCACGCTCCTGACGGCGGCGCATCGCAGCCATCGAGCGTTGGCGACCGCCCTCGGCATCGCCTGTCGCTTGAGCGATGGTCAGCTTCCCAGACCGGCGCCGGTCATCACCGCGCCCACGACTTGGCTGTTGGCGCTTGGGCGGCACCTGTTGGGCCGGGCGACGACCACCGCGTTCGTCATCCTGATCCCGCGCTGGACGCGCGCCAGATTGCGGCGGGGATGGCTGCGGCGCCTCAGCAGCAGCGGCTTT
>JBCDAS010000001.1:0-53455 GCA_039185235.1 Pseudomonadota bacterium | reverse complement strand
CGCAGGCGCCAAAAGATGCCGTTCAACACCCGCCTGTCATCCACTCGAGGCTTGCCGCGAACCTTCGTCGGCGGCAAAGGTTCGATCACCGACCACTCGAAATCCGTCAAGTCGAAACGGGCCATGAACGCCTCCTGCTGTTTCGCAGGGTTGAACCACAGCCAACGCAACTCGGGAATCCGCTTTATGAGTATGTGACCTAGAACGAAACCGGATCTGACTTAAGCACTGAGTTCCTAGGCTTTTGCTCCAGCATTTGAGTCTGGACCAAAACTCTCTTTCAACCGGAGTGAGGTTGAACCGATCTTGGTCTAGGTCACAGGTGCTGCGGCTTGCGGTCCGTCGCGGAGCAGCATGGCGAGGCGGATCAGGCCCTCGCGCAGATGCGGGCGAGACACGCGAGCGCCAAGTGCAACCCGGGTGAACTCGGGCCCGCCTCGGGTCGTCTTGTAGATGCTCGCGGGCGGAACCAGCACGCCAGCCGCCGCTGCGGCGGCCACAAACTCGGCGGAGATCCAGGGGTCGGGCAGCGGGAGATAGGCAAAGCTTGCCGCCGGATGGGTCTTGGCGCCATAGGGGCCCAGGATGTCTTGGCAAAGCTCTGCGCGGTCCCGCGTCTCTGCCGAGACCCTTTGGCGAACTTGATTGGCCTCCCCGCCTGTCACCAATTCTGCCGCGAGCGCTTTCACCAACCAGGGTGTTTGGTGGGCGAGCGCTTGATAGGCTCGGAAGGTCGGCACGGTCCGCCCTGGTGGGGTAAGCACCAGCCCGGCACGCACACCAGCGGCCACGCATTTCGACAGGCTCGAGACATACCAACAGAGATCCGGTGCCAGATGTGCAAAAGTCGGCGGTGGATCATCCAGCAATTGGCCGTAGACATCGTCTTCCACGATCGGGACCCCATGGCGCCGCGCGATGGCCACCAACGCCCGGCGGCGGCTTTCGCTCATCACTGCCAGGGTTGGATTATGGAGCGTTGCCGTGATCTCGATCGCATCGGGCCGGTTGCGCGCGCAAGCTCGATCGAGCGCGTCTGGGCACAGGCCCTCTTCGTCCGACTCGACCGCCTCAAATCGCACTCCGATGGCTGCAGCGCCGTCGCGCAGACCTGGATGAGCCGTGGGAGTGGTCAGCACCACACCGCCGCCACGCGCCAAGAGCGAGAGGATCGCAACCACGCCCGCCTGCGCGCCCGAGGTGACAAGCAGCCGATCCGCCTCGGCTGGGATCCCTTTGCTGCGCAGCCATCCCGCGAGCGCCTCGGTCGCCTCTGGGTCATCCTCGCGCTGGCGATATCCTGTAAGCGGAGGCGCACCGTTGAACCGCGAAATGAGACGGCTCAGCGCGGCGCCAATCTCGACATCCTGGCCGACATCTACGGCTTGGTTGCCGCGCAGATCGATATTGCCTGCAGGCGCCTCGGCAATCAAAGCATCGAGCGCGTAGACCGGCGCGCTATCCGGGGCGCGGGCGAAGGTGCCCCGCCCCACCACGGCTTCGAGCGTACCGCGCTCAACGCCCAGTTTATAGGCCCGTGCCACGGCACCGGGGCTGATCTTGAGCGACCAGGCGAGATCGCGCACTGGGGGAAGTTTCTCGCCCGGTTGGATATCGCCGCGCGCCACTGCGTTGCAGATCGTGTCGGCCAGCACGCGGTAGCGCGGGCCGGGTACATTGGTTTCTGGTAGTCGGATTTTTGTACTCATCACAATGTATTTGTATCCATACAATCAGATTGTGTCTACTAGAATAAGTACGAATAGCGGTTATCGCTTAATTGTATCTAATTTATGGAGGCGAAGATGACACAATATACCCGCCGCGCCTCGATGGCGCCTCGGCCCTTAGGACGGACAGCCGGGTTTCGGCAGATCTGGGCGGAGTTGATCGCCCTGTTGAAGACTTGGCGCCATCGCGTGCGCTCGCGCCAGCATCTCTCGGATCTGCCGCCCCATCTGCTTCGCGATGTGGGGCTGACCCAAGAGACCGCCGACCGCGAGGTGGAGAAACCGTTCTGGCGCTAGCACAGCCTTTTGGTTGACGCGGCCCCGCCTCGGATGAAACACCGGGGCAGGGCTTTTCGAGCCCGATCCAACTAGACGGCCAAGGGAGGGCATCATGGAGATCTCAGGCAAAAAGGCGATCGTGTTTGGCGGGACATCGGGCATCGGGCTCTCGACATCGAAACAGCTCGCTGCAGAGGGCGCCAAAGTCGTGGCGATCAGCCGGGATCCTTCGCGGGCCGGGGATCCGGGCCCAGGGATCGAGCTTGCCCAATGTGACGCCCGCGATGGGGCTGCGGTTGAAGCGCTCCTGGCCGAGCTTGCACCCTATGACATCCTGATCTCTGCCGCGACCGGAGGAGATCGGGCCGTTGGGCCGTTCATGCAAATGGATATGGCGGGCTACAAAGGATCGTTCGACAAGCTCTGGGGCTACACTAATGTCGTGCGCTATGGCGCGGGGCATCTGCCTGAGGATGGCTGCATCGTCTTGGTCTCGGGGTCGCCCGCGCGCAAGATGCGCCCTGGACAGATCGCAATCGGCTCGGTCGGTGGCGCGGTTGAGGCATTTGTTCGGGGTGTGGCGCCGGAGCTGGTGCCCGTCCGGATCAACACCGTCGCCCCGGGCCAGATCGACACGCCGATGTCGCCGCTGGAAGGCGAGGCGCGGGCCGAGTTCTATGCCAAGACCACCGCTGGCAATCTGATCCCGCGCGCAGGGCATCCGGATGAGATTGCTCAAGCGGTGCTCTTTGCCGTGAAAAATGACTTTATTACCGGCACGACCATTGATGTGGATGGTGGCTGGCTCTTGTCATGACGCTCTTCTCGATGGAGCAACTGGAAGCGGCCCATGCGCTGGTGCAAACCCGCATGGCGCCCACGCCTCAGTATAACTGGCCGCTTCTGTCCGAGCGGCTGGGCACCGAGCTTTGGGTGAAGCATGAGAACCACACGCCCACGGGCGCATTCAAAGTCCGCGGCGGGATGGTCTATCTTGAGGATCTGGCAAAGCAAGGCTGCACCAAGATCATGACGGCGACGCGGGGAAATCATGGCCAGTCGATCCCCTACGCAGCCTCGTCCCATGGCATCCCGGTGACGGTCTATGTGCCGGAGGGAAACTCGGTCGAAAAGAACGCGGCGATGCAGGCCTGGGGCGCAGATTTGGTCACCTTTGGCCATGACTTCGAGGAAAGCCGGCTCGAATGCGTGCGGGTGGCGGAGGTGGAAGGGGCGCATATCATCCCACCATTTCACCCGCTTCTGGTACGAGGCGTCGCGACCTATGCGCTGGAGTTTCTGAGTGAGGTCGAGCCGGATGTGGTCTATGTGCCGATCGGCATGGGCTCGGGCATCTGTGGGCTGATCACCGCGCGGGATCTGCTGAGCTCGAAGACCGAGATCGTTGGCGTTGTCAGCGAAGGGGCAGATGCCTATGCGCTGTCCTACGAGGCGGGCAAAGTCGTCCAGACCAATCGCGCCGTGACATTTGCCGATGGGATGGCGTGCCGAGCCCCCTGGGCGGAGCCGCTGGAGATCATCATGAAAGGCGCTGCACGGGTGGTGCGGGTCACGGATGACGAAGTGGCCGAGGCGATCCGGGTGTATTACACCGATACGCATAACATCGCCGAGGGCGCCGGGGCTGCACCTTTGGCGGCAGCCCTGCAAGAGCGAGACCGGCTGCAAGGCCAGAAGGTCGGTGTGATCCTCTGTGGCGGGAATATTGACACCGAGTGGATGCTCGAGGTTCTAAGCGGAAAGACGCCAAGCCCAACCTAAGCCGACGAACCAAACGGAATGCGGCTTGCGCCGCATACACCTATATTTGGCGCCCTGCCGGGCGCGTTGGCCCCAGTCTGACTGCTCTCGCAAAACTCCGAGCTAAGCGCCTTGCGTCCCTGCCCATGCTTGCATGGGTGGCGGGCTTTGCCCGCCGGAATCCCATAAGGGATCAGGGACGCTTGCGATGGATTTTTGGCTTCTCGGGGCTAGGTCGCGATTTGGTAGATCCAGGCATCGACCTCGCCGTTTTGAGTTTTTACTCTGGTCAGTGAGCGTTGGTAATCGGCGCCTTCAAACGCGTCCAATCGGTCCCAGTGTTCTGGCAGATCTGGCGATGTGAAGAGGTGGACCTCGATCTCATCTCCTGTGTTGTCGAGGGTCATGCCCGGACAATCATGGGCGGCACCCCAGCCGGATTGGTGCAAAGTGCCTTTGACGGTCCCGCGTTGCCACTGCCCTCGCAGATCTGCCAGTTGCGCTTCGTTCACCTGGCCGGGGCCCAAAGTGCCATAGACTACGAGGCGGTGATCGGCGGTGAGCTCTTTGGCCGTGTCGAAGTCGACATGGATGTGGTTGCCGTCTGGGTCCCAGATATTGAGCTGCACCAGCGTTGTGCCGGGCACAGCGCGTTCATCGATTTGGATATCCGCCGCCAAGTAACGGGCTCGGGTTGCCTCGAGATCTTCGCCTTGGACCGCGAAATGCTCGAGTTTGAGATCCGTCTCATCCGCCTTGGGTTCGTTGGCGACGCCGATGAGGTGGACGATGGCGTCCTCTCCGGCATAGAGCCAGGCGCCGGGGAAAGGGAAAGGTGGGCGCCATCCCTCTGTGAGGCCAAGCACGTCGACATACCATTTGACCATCGCATCGAGCTGGTGGGTTCGGATGTTCACATGGTCGAGTTTCATCAGCCTCTCCCAACAAAAGGCATATCGGCCGCCATGATGGTTTGGAACAGGGTTGTCGCTTCCAGCGGTAGGCTGGCCATGCTGAGCACGGTTTGGGCGACCAGGCGGACATCCATCACCGGCTCGATCGCCATGGTGGTGTTGGCTTGAGGCACGCCTTCTTTCATACGGGCGGTCATCGGGCTTTCGGCATTGCCGATGTCGATCTGGCTGGCGCGGATGTTGTAGGGGCGGCCGTCGAGCGCGATGCATTTGGTCAACCCAGTGATCGCGTGTTTGGTCGTTGTATAAGCAACCGAGCCCGGGCGCGGCGTATGGGCGGAGATCGAGCCATTGTTGATGATCCGCCCCCCTTTTGGATCCTGGCTCTTCATCATCCGAAAAGCGTGCGAGGCGATGTGGAAGGCGCCATCGAGATTGACTGAGCAGACCTGGCGCCAGTGCTCGAAGCTCAGGTCCCCGGGATCGATCGGCGGCGTGCCCATGCCCGCATTGTTGAAGACGGCGTCAAGCCTGCCATAGGTCTCGGTGATCTTCGCATAGAGCGCATCGACCGAGGCGGGGTCGGCCACATCCGTCGGCACGCCGAGGGCGCCGAGCCGGGTGCTATGGGCGGCGATGTTCTCGGCATTGCGCGCGGCCATCACGACGTGCCAGCCCGCGTCGGCGAATGCCTCCGAGACCGCGAGGCCGATGCCTTGGCTGGCGCCGGTGATCAGGATGATTTGGCTCATTTGGCGATATCCTCCTCGAGGAAGAAGCGGAGATTGTCCTCGAAACCCTCGTCGTTCTTGAAGCCGAGCGCCAGGGCTTTGGCCGGGTTCAGGTGGCTGACCCAGTTGAGAACGATGGCCTCGATCACCGGGTCCGGTTCCCAATTGATCAGGTCACAAGGTGCATCACCGACCATGGCCCGCATGGTCTCGACCATATCGCCGAGGCGATGGGTTTGGCCCGGCAGCACGAAGCAGCGGTTCATGCCGAGCGCCGCGCCATAGATCTCGGCGGCATGGATCAGGTTTTCAACGCAGCGTTTGGGCGAGAGGTAGTAATGCATGTAGTCGGGACTGACCGGGCAGCGGGCCTCTTGGCCCTGGAGCGGCTCGCGGAAGATTGAGGACATGAAGCTGGAGGCGGCGGCGTTTGGTTTGCCGGGCCGGATCGAGATGGTGGGCAGCCGCGGCCCGCGCCCGTCGATGAAGCCCTTGCGCGACATATCGGTGAGTAGCAACTCTCCCATGGCTTTGGTGGCGCCATAGGTGTTTTGCGGGTTGGTCATGAACCAGTCTTCGATCGGGTTTGGCATCTCGCCGCCATAGACTGCCAGGGTGGATGAGAACACCACGACCGGACAGGTGCCGAGGTCGCGGGCGGCGGCGAGGACGTTTTGGGTGCCTTTAAGATTGACCTGCATCGCTGTGTCGAACTCGGCCTCGGATTGCCCGGATAGAACGGCGGCAAGATGGAAGATCACGTCGAAGCCTTGGGAGATCGTGGTGCTGGTCTGGCTTGCATCGGTGATGTCGAGGGATGTCGTGGAGACCTGGAACGGGGCATCGACCTTCATCGGCTGGACAATGTCAGCCAGGGTGATGTTCTCAATCCCCTGGCCCCGGAGCTTGCCGGTCTGGGCGAGGGCCCGGGCGATTTTTTGGCCTAAGAAGCCCGCGCCGCCGATGATGAGAATGCGCATGGAGTGTCCTTTCTAGCTTACCGGAATGCGGGCTTGGGCCCGCATGCAGTTTTGCATCAGCCCCCTCCTAACCTCCCCCGTGTCCGGGGGAGGGACGCGGGTGGCAGGTTTTGGCGCGTTAGTGGTTGTCCCTTGGCAGCGTCTCGCTTGTCCGTCGGTAATGGGTTGCGAATTCCAGGCAGCCGCCTTCGCCGAGTTGGCCGACATGGGCGCGGTAGAGTTCTTCCCAGGGGGTGTTGTGGGAAAGCTCGATGGGTTGATGGGCGGCGCGGCGGCGGGCGAGTTCGGCATCTTCGATCATCATGTCGAGGCGGCGATTGGGGATGTCGAGCCGGACCCGGTCACCGGTTTGCAGCAATGCCAGGCCACCGCCGACAGCGGCCTCGGGCGAGGCGTTGAGGATCGACGGGCTTTCCGAAGTTCCCGATTGGCGGCCATCGCCGACAGTGGGGAGGTGCTCGATCCCGTCTTTGATCAGGTGATCGGGGGGCTGCATGTTCACGACTTCGGCCGCGCCTGGATAGCCGACCGGGCCCACATTGCGGATAAAAAGGATCGTGCGGTCATCTGGGATCAGGCCCGGTGCGTTCAGGCGGTCATGGTAGTCCTCGGGCCCTTCAAAGACCACGGCGCGGGCTTCGAAGACACCTTCTTTGCCGGGCTCGCTGAGGAAGCGCTGGCGGAAATCCGGCGAGATGACCGAGGTTTTCATCAGCGCGCTGTCGAAGAGATTGCCGGAGAGGACAAGGAAGCCTGCTTTCTCGCGCATTGGGGCTGCGGGGCGGCGGATGACTTCAGTGTCCTCGCTGGCGCGGCCTGCGAGGTTCTCGGCCATGGTTTTGCCGGAGACGGTGCGGGCATTGCCGTGGAGGAGGCCAGCGGAGAGCATCTCGCCCATCACGGCGGGGACACCGCCTGCGCGTTGGAAGCTTTCGCCCAAGAAACGCCCGGCAGGTTGCATATCGACAAGGAGCGGCAAGTCATAGCCTTGGGCCTCCCAGTCTTGGGTGGTGAGGTCGATGCCTGCGTGGCGCGCAACCGCGACCATATGGGGAGGAGCGTTGGTCGAGCCGCCGATGGCGGTGTTGACGCGGATGACATTCTCAAAGGCCTCGCGGGTCATGATGGAAGAGGGGCGGAGATCTTCATGGACCAATTCAACAGCGCGTTTGCCAGTGGCATAGGCCATGGCGGAGCGTTCGGCATAGGGTGCTGGGATGGCGGCGCAGCCGGTGAGGCTCATGCCGAGGGCTTCGGCGAGGGCGTTCATGGTCGAGGCCGTGCCCATCGTATTGCAATGGCCGAGCGAAGGCGCCGAGGAGCAGACGCGGTTGAGGAACTCCTCGTAGTCGATCTCACCCGCAGCGAGGAGGCGGCGGCTCTCCCACACCACGGTGCCGGATCCGGCCAACTCACCCTTCCACCAGCCATCCAGCATGGGCCCGCCCGAGAGGACGATGGCGGGGAGGTCGACGGTGGCAGCGCCCATCAGTTGCGCGGGCGTGGTCTTGTCGCAGCCCGTGGTGAGCACGACGCCATCGATCGGGTAGCCGTTCAGCACTTCGACAAGGCTCAGATAGGCGAGGTTGCGGTCAAGCGCTGCCGTGGGGCGTTTTCCGGTTTCCTGGATCGGGTGGACCGGGAACTCGAGCGGCACACCGCCCGCGGCACGAATGCCCGCCTTGACCCGCTCGGCCAGGAACATGTGGATCTTGTTGCAAGGCGCGAGGTCAGAGCCGGTTTGCGCAATGCCGATGATGGGTGCGCCGCCCTGGAGTTCTTCGCGGGCGTAGGAGTAGTTCAAATACCGCTCGATATAGAGGGCGGTCATCCCGGGGTTGTCTGGATTGTCGAACCATTCCTGGCTGCGCAAGCGCGTCTTGGTCATGGTGGTCTCCCTAGAGCCCGGCGGTCTGGCTGCCCCGGTTTTGCGACGTTAGCGGGTGGGGTCGTTGGCGACAAGCGGCTGGACTTGGAGAGCGGGTTCGGGAAGGGTGGCTTGGAGGAAACGACCATGAAACTAACCTTCCATCATTTGAACATCTCGTCGCATGACGTGCCGGGCTTGGACCGGTTCTATTTGGACGTGCTCTGCCAGGGGGATGTGCCGGAGATGAAAGCCCTGCCCACCTTGGATGAGAATGCGCTGAGATCGCCTGTGGCCTTTCGCGGGGACGGGCAGGTCCAGTTTCATTTGGCTGAGACGGATTTGGATCTCGCATTGCGCCATGGGCAGGCGATCAACCCGCTGGAGCGTGGGCATATCGCCTTTCGCACCGATGATATTGCAGCCTTCAAAGCGCATCTGGAGGCGCATGGGGTCCGGTACGCGGATTATGGGACGACATTCACTCAGTACTGGCACCAGATCTTTTTCCTCGATCCGGCGGGGACAATTGTCGAAGTGCATCAAGTGATCGGGTCGCCGGAAGCGATTGGTGGGGAGGAAGGATGAACAAGATTGATCTCGAGGGGCGCAAAGCCGTTGTCACGGGTGGCGCGCAGGGAATTGGCCGCGCGATCGCCGAGCGCTTCATCGCCTCCGGCGCGTTTGTGACCATCTGGGATGTGGATCGCGCGCTGAGTGAACAGGCTGTCGCGGAATTAGGGGAGGAGCATGCTGCACATATCTCGGTTGATCTGACCGATTGGGATGCGGTGCGATCTGCTGCTGCTCGGAGCCATGCGGAGATGGGCCGGATCGACATTCTGATCAACAATGCAGGGATCGCGGGCGCCAATGCAACGGTGGCGGAGACGGATCCGGCTGAATGGCGGAAGGTCATTGATCTGGATCTGAACGGTGTCTTCTATGGCTGCAAGGCGATTGCGCCGATGTTGATCGAGCAGGGATATGGGCGGATTGTGAACACGGCCTCGATCGCTGGTAAGGAGGGCAATCCGAACGCGGCGCATTACTCGGCGGCGAAGGCCGGGGTGATTGCGTTGACCAAGTCCTTGGGCAAGGAATTGGCAGAACACGACATCGCCGTGAACTGCATTACGCCTGCGGCAGCAAAGACTGCGATTTTCGATCAGGTGGAGCAGTATCACATCGATTACATGCTCTCAAAGATCCCCCGTGCTCGGTTCGTGACAGTCGAGGAGATCGCATCGATGGTGGCCTGGCTTTCGAGCGCTGAGAACAGTTTTACAACCGGAGGCGTTTTCGATCTTTCCGGCGGTAGAGCAACCTATTGAGGCTGAGCCAAGCGGAATGCGCGTGCCGCGCATACACCTTTGAATCAGCCCCTCCCTAACCCTCCCCGATCCGGGGAGGGAACGCGGGTGGCAGGTTCTTCGAGATATATGTGCATCGCGACAAATCTGCCATCCGCGGTCGCCTGATCGCTTGCGATCAGGCGTCGGTGGCCGCGTGGGGCCCCGGCACGGGGCTCCACGGGGGCGCATCTTGAGAGAGGTTTAAGAGACGATCTCCGCGGTTTCGACCACTGCATGGAAGAGAACGTTTGCGCCTTTCATTGCCCAGTCTGGGCTGATTTCTTCCGCTTCGTTATGAGAGAGACCATCGACACAGGGGCAGAAGACCATTGCGGTCGGCGCGACCCTATTGATCAGGCAAGCATCATGACCAGCGCCTGAGACAATGTTCCGGTGGCTGTAGCCGAGGCGATCAGCAGCGCGCCTGATGGCATCCACGCAATCTGGATCGAAAGTGACCGGGTCAAAAGCCCCGGCGCTGGTGACCTCCCAAGTGAGGTCCAATTCGGCACATATGCTGCCAGCGGCCCCCTCGATCTCTGTTTGCATCTCGGTCAGGATATCAAGCTTGGGAGAGCGGATATCGACCGTGCAGATGGCTTTGCCCGGCACAATGTTCGGAGAGTTAGGCGACAGTTCCAAATGTCCCATCGCACCAACGGCGTTGGGTTGATGCGCCATTGCGGCTTGATGCGCGACCTCGGCCAGCCGAGCAGCGGCGAGGCCTGCATTTCGGCGCCTGGGCATCGGGGTTGTACCGGTATGGCTCTCGCGCCCCTTGATCGTGAACCGACGCCAGCGCAGACCTTGGCCGTGCGTGACCACGCCGATATCGATATCTTCATCCTCGAGGATCGGCCCTTGCTCGATATGATATTCGAAGAAGGCCTTCATCGCACGATTGCCAACAGGTTCTTCGCCCTGCCATCCGATCCGGCGCAGCTCTTCGCCGAACTTGAAGCCTTGCGAGTCTTCCAACTCCAAAGCCCAGTCCAGTTCATAGGCACCGGCATAAACCCCTGAGGCGGTCATCGATGGTGTGAAGCGTGACCCTTCTTCATTCGTCCAGTTGACCACGACGATGGGGTGGCGGGTCTGGATTTCGCGGTCATTTAGGGTACGGATCAGCTCCAGCCCGGCGAGCACGCCCAGCACACCGTCATACTTGCCGCCTGTTGGCTGCGTATCCAGATGCGAGCCGACATAGACCGGTGGCAGATCGGGCTCCGTTCCCTCGCGTCGGGCAAACATATTGCCGATCTGGTCTACAGCGACGGACATGCCTGACGCCTCGCACCAGTCTTTGAAGAGGTGGCGGGCCTCACCATCCTCATCGGTTAGGGTTTGGCGGTTGTTACCGCCAGCGATCCCTGGGCCGATCTTTGCCATTTCCATGAGACTGTTCCAGAGCCTTTCGCCATCAATGGTTAGGTTCGCACCAAGGCCCGTCATGCGGAGAGCTCCCGGTGAAGTTGGTTGATCAGATCCATCTGGCGTTCCGTGAGCTCTTGCCCATCGGCCTTGGCTACGCGCGGGACGAGGTCGATTAACTGCATACTGCCATCTGCTCCTGCTTCTTTTCTGACGATCCGGGAGAGCCGACGCACGACTTCCTCTGGTGTTTTACACTGTCCTTGGACCCAGCGACCGAAGGCGGCGATCTCGGTGCTTTCGTCCTGAGAGGTGCCGAAGACCCGTTTCGCCTCAGCCGCCATCGCCGAGAGCTCGTCGCGGCTGAGCGGCCCGTCGCACCCGGCAATGGCAAGCGCGATCCCAGAGGCGGCCAGCCGGGCGTCCTCGACACAATCGGCTGGATGGGTCTTGTGGCGTCGCTTGTAGCCAAATCGCCGAACCGCGAGCCGCACGTCACCGGCGGCATCGCCCAATTCGCCTGCGGCGTCGCGGAGCGCCTTAATCCGCCAGTACCAAAGCGCCAAGGCGCCGATTATTCCAAGGAGGCCAAGAAGAATATGCATCAGATAATCCCAAAGAAACTTCCTCTCACCTTAGTGCATTCGGCCTTCAGAAGAAATGTCACACATCCACCTCGGTCACGAACTTTGTGCGCAGGAATGCCTCGAGCCCCTCGATCCCGCCTTCGGAGCCGTAGCCTGACTCGTTGACACCACCGAACGGGGTCTCGGGCATTGAGACCATCGGGTGGTTCACACCAACCAGGCCCGCCTCGAGCTGCTGCTCCATATGCTTGGCTTTCTTGCCATCGCTGGTGAAGACATAGGATGCCAGACCGAATGGCAGGGCATTGGCCCGCTCAAGCACGTCGTCCATCTGCTTGAACGGCATCACAGGGGCGACCGGGCCGAAGGGTTCTTCGGTCAGGATCCGCGCATCCTCTGGCACATCTGACAGGATCGTGGGTTTCCAGAAATACCCCTTATTGCCGATCCGCTCGCCTCCGGCCTTCACGGTTGCGCCTTTGTCGCGGGCATCCGTCACCCAATCCTGCATCACGCCGAGACGGCGCTCGGCGACCAGCGGGCCCATCTGGACACCGTCTTCGAGCCCGTCGCCGACCTTGATGCTATCGGCCACTTCGGCAAACCCATCGACGAATTTCGAGTAGACGTTCTCTTGAACATAGAACCGCGTGGGCGAGATGCAGACTTGGCCAGCATTGCGGAATTTGTTCGAGCCGATCACCTGGATCGCCTTGTCGACATCCGCGTCGTCAAACACCACCACGGGGGAATGGCCACCCAGTTCCATCGTGCAACGTTTGAGCGTGTCAGCCGCGAGCTTTTGCAGGTGCTTGCCGACGGGGATCGACCCGGTGAAGGACAGCTTCTTCGTTACAGGCGAGGCGAGGATGTGACGCGAGACCGTATCCGGCACGCCGAAGACGATGTTCAAGACCCCCTCGGGCAGGCCCGCATTCTGGAGCGCCTTGCCGATGGCAACGGCAGTTGCGGGGGTCTCTTCAGAGGGTTTGATGATCAGCGAGCAGCCAGCACCCAGCGCGCCCGCGACCTTGCGCATCACATTCACCGCTGGGAAGTTCCATGCGACAAAGGCCGAGCAGGGGCCGACCGGTTCCTTGACCATGATCTGCCGGGCACCTGGGATGCGCGGCGGGATCATCCGGCCATAGGCGCGTTTGCCCTCCTCACCATACCAGCGCAGGACGTCGATTGCGAAGCCGAGCTCGAGTTTCGACTCGAACAGCGGCTTGCCCATCTCCAAGGTCAGGTTGCGAGCATGGTGATCGATATTGGCGGCCAGATCATCGGCGGCTTTGTTCATGATTGCCTGGCGCTGGATCGGCTGCATGGCCTTCCAGGTCTTGAAACCGGCATCGGCGGCTGCCAGCGAGGCGTCTAGTTGCGCGGTTGAGGCGTGAGGGGTCTCGCCCAGCACTTCCTCGGTTGCCGGGTTCAAGATGTCCTCCGCCCCTCCATCGCCATCCTGCCATTGGCCGTTGATAAGAAGCTCGATTTTTGGATAGCTCATGGGGGGATCCTCCGGTTCTGGATTTGTCGAGCGGACCCTGACCTGCCGTCAGCCTGGGGTCAAGCGTCCGTAGGGATCTTCGCATGCGCGGCTTGTGCGGCGGCGATGCGCCCCTTGGCGGTTGCCAGAGGACCGGTCGCCTCTTGCAGCTCAAAAACAGTGCCCAGACCGAAGGCCGGCATCGAGCTGTAGATCCCTTCGAACTGGCCCGGTTCGATGCGATAGGTTTCGTGCCAAATCCCGACGGAGTCTGTCTCTTTTAGTCGGCGGTTGAAATGGCGCCACGCCGGGAGATGCGGATGGTCGGAGGATGTGGCGAAAGCTTGGAGCTTCTCATGATCCTCCCAGTATTGGACCAGGATGATGGTGCGGCCAAACCAGGCGCGAACGCTGAGCAGGCCGAGCTCTGGGCTCTCCCGCAGTTCTCGCAACATAGGCCCCATCGCCCAGAAAACCGGAAGCCAGTGCCATGGCTTCCACCATTTGTTGATGCGCATCCCGATCAGGAAAAGCACGAAGGGTTGCGTGGGGATGACCGTCTCTCGGGCCAAGTCAGAAATACTTCTGCGCCAGGCTCGCGATTTTCTCAGGACCGAGGATCGGCGGGATCATGGTCTTTAGCTCGCCATCGGCACCGATGAGGTAGATAAAGCTGCCATGGGCATAGATCGGGCCACCGATTGGATCCTCGGCGACGATTTTGACATCCACCTGGAAGCGGTTTCGCACGGCGGCGAGGTCGTCTTCGTTGCCGGTAAGCCCGATCAGGCGATCATGCCAGCGCTTTAGGTTCTGGCGGAGCGCCATGGGCGTGTCGCGCTCGGGATCAACCGTGATCATCAAGGCTTCGATGTCGTCGCCTGCAGACCCCAATATCTCCAGCGCTTGGCCCATGCGCGGCAGCGCGACAGTGCAAATCGACTCGCAGGAGGCAAAACCGAAGAACAATAGCATCGGTCGCCCGCGATAGCTTTCGGCGGTTACAGCGTTGCCAAAATGGTCGGTGAGCTCGAAAGCGACCTCGATATCAATCGGGAAAGGGAGGCCGGGAGGCGATGGCAGAGGCGGAGAGGTTTCCGCCATTTGCGCTGGCGCGGGGGCTTGCGAAACCGGCTCCTCCGGCTTCTCTGGCGCCTCAATGTGTTCCGGCAGACCAACGAGCCAGAGCGCCGCGAGGATTGAGGTCACCGCTGCGCCCGAGATGATCTTGGCTGGCGTCACTCGCCGTACTCCTCCTTGAGGAAAGCGGCATCGGTTTCAAGCCCGAGCCCGAGAAAACCTTCTTCTTCGATGAGCTTCTGGATATGCGGGTCGCGGCGGAACCATGGACCCTTTCCAGCTGCATCCGGGTTGCGCGCCTTCCAAGGGCCATTGAACCCGTTGGCCTTGACGAACTCGCCCCCATCGACACTGATCAGTTGGACTTGGTAGATCTGGCTGGCGAGCTTTGGATCTTCGCCAACCAAAAGCCCGTCGACCGTTACGGTCTGACCGCAAAGCGGCGCGAGGTCCCAGGTCCCGCCTTGGAAGGCGGTTTGACCGTTCTTTGAGACGATCAGCATTTTGTCATCCGCTTCGCGCAACAGCACCATCTGGCGTTTCCCGGCGCCGCAATCGGGTGGGCAGTCGCCAGAGAGGGCACAGACCGCATCGGTCACCTTGGCGCTGAACGTCGCCAAATTCTCTCCCAAAAGGTTCCAGTTCCGCGCTTTTGAGCCGTCTGAGAAATCAGCAGCATGGGCAGGAGCGGCCAGCAGGGCCGCAGCGAGGAGCAGGCGTTTCATGGTCACTGAGCCTCCTGGACTGCTGTCGGCACTGTGAAGCCGGGCACAAAGCCGAAGTCTTCGTGGTTCACGTTGGTGATGCCGCGATCTTCGAGCACTTCTTCGACGAAGATGTAGTTGATCCCGTCGCGTTCAAAGGCTGTGCCCTTTGCCTTGATCGTGTGCGATTGGACGTCGAGCAGCGCCGTGCCGTTGGCGACGTCAGCGCTGCCTTCCCATTTCACGACCATATAGACCGTGCCGTCCTCAGTCAGCATGCCGACCGGGATGCCGCCCGCAGCACACCACATCGCACAGGTGTGATGGGCCGAGCCTACAACGGATTCCGGGCTGCCCATGACCCCTGAAAAATAGCACCAAGTGTCGATGATCTCTCCGGTGACCTCGATCGGCTCACCTTGTGCTGCCATCGCGCCCGTTCCCCCGAGCGCAAAGGCAGCTGCGAAGAACAGTTTCTTCATCGCAGTCTCCTTCCCTACATGCTTGACGATCTCACATCGCTCTGGCTTGCGGAAACAAATTTTACGTGAAGGGGTAAGGGGCGCCTAGGAAAGGGCCATTGTTTGCAAAGGCGGGGCTGCGTGAGTAAACCCGCGCGACGATGATTCTCTATCCAGCGATCGACCTGAAAGACGGGCAATGTGTAAGGCTTCTCCGGGGTGAGATGTCGGATGCAACAGTGTTCAATGATGACCCGGCCGCTCAGGCGCGCGCCTTTGCCGAGGCGGGATGCGAATGGCTCCATCTGGTGGATCTAAATGGCGCGTTTGCCGGGGTGCCTGTGAACGCAGAGGCCGTCGAAGGCATTTTGCAGGCGGTGGACCTGCCCGTTCAACTCGGTGGTGGGATAAGGGATCTTGCAACGATCGAGGGCTGGCTCTCGCGTGGCTTGGCGCGGGTGATCCTGGGAACCGCCGCGGTCCGTGATCCAGAGCTGGTACGCGCGGCGGCGCGGCTTTTCCCCGGGCAAGTGGCGGTCGGGATCGATGCGCGTGGCGGGCGCGTTGCGGTCGAGGGCTGGGCGGAGACGACGGATCTCGCGGCCATCGATCTTGCGAGACGGTTCGAGGACGCGGGCGTGGCTGCGTTGATCTACACAGATATCGACCGTGATGGTGCGATGCAGGGTCCGAATGTTCCGGCAACAGCGGCTTTGGCAACAGCTGTTTCGATCCCGGTGATCGCATCAGGAGGGGTGTCTTCCTTGGGCGATTTGGCCGCGTTGAAGACCTGTGGGGCGGCTTTGAACGGCGTGATCTCAGGCCGGGCGCTTTATGACGGGGCGATCGATTTGCCGGAAGCCTTGGCGCTTTTGGCGGGTTAAGCGCCGCGCGCCGCGCGCTCCCCACCGGGTTTCGCGCGGGTGCCAGGACGCCGGGGTCGCCCACCCACCCGCGCGCGGCGCGCAGCGCTTATTCGCCAGCCGCGGCATTGGTCAGTTTCATCAAAGCGCCTTGCATTTTGCCAATCACGGGATGATCAGCGGGCAGACCATGGAGCGCTGCCACATCGGCGGGATCGTGATAGGCGATCATGACCTTGCCGGAGGCGTCCTCGAAAGCGACCACTCGGAGCGGCAGATCCATGCCCATCGTGGCCGAGGCTTGCATCGCCGGTGTGCCAAGTTTCGGGTTTCCGAACATAAGCATCTGGTTTGGTGCAAGCTCAGCGCCAACTTTCGCAGCCCCTGCCGCATGGTCGATCCGGGCAAAAACCTTCGCGCCAGCTTTCTCGACCGCGGCTGTGAGCCGGTCGATTGTCACAGGCACCGAATGGGCGCTGGGTTTCATGATCATATCGGCCTGGGCTGTGACAGCGCTTGCCAGGAACAGGGCGGATGCGAGGAGAAGTCGGGTCATGGGGGAACCTCTGAAGGGTGAATGCGAGGATGCTTAAAATACCTCACTGCCAGCCATTCCGATACCCGAAGAGATCAGGTAGCGTGATTGTGATAACGACGCTCCAGGGGGACACATGACAGATCCGATGCTCGAAACCCGCGCGCCAGAGGAGCGGGAGGCTGACCTCTTCGATCGATTGCAGGCGCAGATTGCGGATGCTTTGGCCCGGGCACCTGGACTGGCGGCGCATTTGCAGGATGTGGAGCCTGGCTCGGTGACAGGCCGGGTTGAACTCGCGGCCCTGCCGGTTCTGCGCAAATCGGCGCTGATGGAGATGCAGGCGGCGCAACCTCCGTTCGGCGGGCTGACGACCCGGCCGGCAGCCGAGTTCACTTGGCTGTTCCAATCACCCGGGCCGATTTATGAGCCTGGGATGGACACGCCCGATTGGTGGCGCTTTGCCCGCGCGTTGAGGGCGGCGGGTATCGGGCCGAGCGATGTGATCCATAACAGCTTTGCCTATCATCTGACCCCGGCGGGACATATGCTGGAGAGCGGTGCAAAAGCGCTCGGCTGCAATGTGATACCGGGCGGCGTTGGCAACACCGAGGCGCAGGTCATGGCGGCCTCGGATCTTGGCGCGACGGCCTATATCGGCACGCCTGACTTTCTCAACGTGATGCTGGAGAAAGCCGCGGAGCTGGGCAAGGCGCTCAACATCAAAACCGCGCTGGTCTCGGGCGGGCCGTTGTTTCCGTCGCTCCGGCAGTCCTATGCGGATCGCGGGATTGCCTGCCTGCAATGCTATGGCACGGCGGATCTGGGCCTGATCTCGTACGAGACGCCTGGGCCGGATGGTCCCAACCCTGGGATGGTGGTGGATGAGGGCGTGATCCTGGAGATCGTGCGCCCCGGCACAGGGGATCCAGTGGCCGAGGGCGAGGTTGGCGAAGTGCTGGTCACGGTCTTGAATGCCGATTACCCGCTGATCCGCTTTGCGACCGGTGATCTCTCGGCGATCTTGCCAGGTCAGAGCCCTTGTGGCCGCACCAATATGCGGATCAAAGGCTGGATGGGCCGGGCGGATCAGACAACCAAGGTGAAGGGCATGTTTGTTCGCCCGGAACAAGTCGCCGAGATCACCCGGCGCTTGGATCTGGCCAAGGCGCGGCTAACCGTCGATCGTGAGGGCGAGGCCGATGTGATGCATCTGACTTATCAGGGTCACGCGGAGCCCAGCGATGTCGAAGCTGCGATGCGCGATGTGCTGAAGCTGCGGGGCACCGCCGCGCGCTCTGAGGAGGCATTGCCCAATGATGGCAAGGTCATTGATGATGTGCGGAGCTTTGACTGAGGCGGGCCTCTAAGCAGCGCTCTGGGCAGGGGCGCTTGCGGGCAGCCTGCCCACGTCGAACTCTGTCTCCAGCAGATGCAACAAGTAGAGGCGCAGGACGGTTTTGCGGGCGAGGCGCGCATGGGTTGGCCGCTCGTTGGATGACATCTTTGGATGCAATCCGCAGGTTGCCAGAAAGTTGTCCTCGAGCAGATCGATGCTCCGCTCGAGTATATTCGTTCCGCGGAGCGCTGCGCGGGCGAATTGGATGAACTCAACGGGGATCTGCCGGAAGTTTGGTTTCCCGCCGCTGGGTGGCAGCGGTTTTGGCATCGCCGATAGCGGCTCGAACCGCCATTTATCTTGGAAGAAGGGTATGGCGAGCATCTCTGGCGCAAAGCTTTGCAGCGCTGCGTGGCAGGCGATCTCTCGAGTTCTATGGTGGCGGTTCATCCGCGAGCACGCCAGAAAGAAGCGCTCATCATCCAGCGGAAAGAGCGGCACCATAAAGCGGGAAAGCTTGAGATAAAGCGGCTCGATATAGCGGCCGATCCGGTAGATCGCATAAGGCTCGAAGAGCATGTCGATCGGGGCTTCATAGAGCTTGGGATCGAAATGATGGGCGATTGGGGCCAGGAAACGCGCCCGGTGCTCGGTTCGAATGTCTTTCGGAATATAGCTGTCCCGCAAGATTTCCTGGGCGCGATCGGGCGAGGTGCCTTGCATGTTCTTGGCAAATGCACCTTTCTGCAGATGGCTGTGGCCAAAGAGGATCCCATCGGTCGATGGAGAATGACCGATTGGCTTCTCATAGGCGACATGGGTCTCAAATTCGATCAGCCCGTCGCTCCAGCCGAGTGCATCGAGGCTTTGTTGCTGGAAGTCCTCAGGGTTTGTGGCCCGGTGTTGAACGACCTCCCTTTGGATTGGAAAGCCTGCGATCTGCGCGACTTGTTCGGCGAGATCTGCATCCTCGCTTTGGCCTCTCGTGCGACAGGGCACCGAGAGGCCTTGATGAGCAATAGCAGCCGCGATCAGGCGGCTGTCTTTGCCGCCGCTGAGGCGCAGTTCGACCTCGTTGAACTGCGAGACGGCTCCGCAGGCGCGCAACATCTCTTGCTCGAAGTCTTCATGGCGGCTTTGGGTTTCACTCTCGCCCTGGCATCGTGCGCCCTGGCCAGTCAGCGTATAGCCGATGAGTTCCAGCCGGTCGTGCCGGACGCGGAGCGCCTGATGGCCCAGCACCGCGCGTACACCACAAAATGGCGTGGTGTCATCGAGGGGAAACCCGGTCGCGATCAGCCAATCGAGATAGCTGGGGTCGATCTCGCTCTCGAGGATCGCGGCCGCGAGACCAGGGCGATTGCAGGCCACGAGCATGCCGGGTGTCTGCCCGTAATAGACCCCTGAGCAAGCGGGCTTCGAGCGCAACGCCACACCCCCCTCGGCCGTCAAAGCGAAGATCGAGAACAGCCCGCCGATCGAGTTGGTGACTTCAAACGAGGGCTCCGTGCAGGACTGGGCGCGCTCGACAAAACCGCAGAGTTCTGATCGATCGGGCGCTGTGTTGTAGCCAGAGAGCGCGAAGCGGCCCCTCGCGGTTTCCCCGGTCACACAGTTATCGGTCGAGAAGAGCAGCGATTTGCCGGCGATCTGGCATGCGATTGTCGCGCCGTAGCGGTCTGCGACATAGGCCGCCAATCTGCGAGCAAAATCCGAAATGAATTCCCGCTCTTGTCTTTCGAATACAACCAAGCCTGCAACCTGCATGGGGCTTCTCCTCAACCAATTGCAGGACAATTCGCTAGGAAGAGGCGGTTGCGCGTTTCTTAACTTGTCAAAATTGTAAAGTTACCGACAAAAAACCCGGCCCATAGGGCCGGGCGCATTTTGCGATTTACTTTGGATCAGCCCTGGCGGGCTTTGAAGCGGCGCTGGGTCTTGTTGATCACATAGACGCGGCCTTTGCGACGCACGATGCGGCAGTCGCGGTGGCGGCTTTTCAGCGAGCGCAGCGAGTTCTTGACCTTCATCGATCTAGCCTCTTGTTGGCCCAACCTCTTGGTCGGGGTTGAAATTCGAAGGCCGCTCTATACCGGGCGGCCGGCTCTGTGGCAAGGGCGGGTGCGGCCTACGCCAGCGCCGCTTTGGCCTTGTCGACAATGGCATTGAAGCTGTCTGGCTCATGCACGGCGAGCTCCGCCAGCACTTTGCGATCGACCTCGATCCCCGATTTTGTCAACCCGTCGATGAAGCGCGAGTAGCTCAAGCTCTCATCATGGGCGCGCACCGCTGCGTTGATCCGCTGAATCCAGAGCGCGCGGAAAGTCCGCTTGCGCCGCTTGCGATCGCGGGTCGCATATTCCATTGCCTTATCGACCGATTGGGTTGCGACGCGGAAGGACCGCGAGCGCGCACCGTAATGGCCTTTGGCTTTCTTCAGGACGTTCTTATGACGCGCGGCAGAGGCCGGGCCGCCTTTTACACGTGGCATATCGGCTCCTCCTTAGGCGTAGGGCAAGAACTGCTTGACGATCTTCTCGTCAGGCTTGCTGAGGACAGTGGTGCCGCGGGCTTGGCGGATAAATTTGTTCGACCGTTTGATCATCCCGTGGCGTTTGCCGGACTGCTGGACCTTCACGCGGCCCGAGGCAGTGACCTTGAAGCGCTTTTTGGCGCCCGACTTGGTCTTCATCTTGGGCATTTTCGTCTCCTGTTCAAAGAACGTGTTTAAGGAGGATACGGCAGCCCTTTCGGCCGACCCTCCAGATCGGAGCGCGCCTTATAGGCGCAAGGTTCGCGAATGGCAAGCAGCTGTCTTAGGCGGGATCGACAATCTGAGGCGGGGTGGTTGCGGCTTCCAGGATTGCGCCTGCCTGGAGCAAAACATCTTCGCGATAGCGCCCGGCGACCAATTGTACGCCGATGGGTCGGTTCTGCGCTTTGCCCGTCGCGACTGCCAAACCCGGGAGGCCCATAAGCGGCAGCCCGATCTGGGTGAGCTGTGCCTCCATAACCTCGGCAAATCGTGCGGGGCTTGAAACATCGCAATTGTTGTCGAAAGGCAGCTCGCCCGAGATCGGGCAGATCAATAGGGGCGTCTGGGCAAAAAAGAGCTCCCATTCTCGCAGGAGGGCCGCCCGGCGTTGAAATGTGTCGAGAACCCGGTTGAGATCCGGCTCCGGGCAGCGAGCGGCCATCTCGTGATAGATTAAGCTGGCATCGGGATCGGCCTCATCCTCGATCATCTTGGCGCCGCTGCGGCGCATCTCCGCCAGCCAGAGGATCGCTTGCAGGTCGGCGGGTTCGCGCAGGGGCGGACAAGGCCGCTCCTCGATGGTCCAGCCAGCCGTCGCCAGCTCAGCCGCGGCCCAACGCAGTTGATCCGCAATCTCGGGGGCGACCGCCATACCTTCGGGCGCGATGGTGAGCGTCGCGCGTTTCGGAACCGGTGGCAGGTCCAGCGGGACAGGCGCCCACCAAGGATCTCGTGGATCACCGGCCGACATGGCCTGGAGTGCGAGCTCGATGTCCCGGATGCTGCGCGCGATTGGGCCAGAAACCGCCATCAATTGTCCGCCGATCAGACGATCGGGGGCCGTGAAGTTGATGGCCGGTATCCGACCCAGGGTCGGGCGCAGACCGTGCAGGCCGCAGGCATAGGCGGGATAGCGGACCGACCCGCCAATATCTGTCCCATGCCCAATCGCGCCCATGCCTGATGCCACGGCAGCGGCGGCCCCGCCTGAAGACCCTCCGGGCGTGATGCCAGCGCCATGCGGGTTCAGCGTCTGACCATGCAGCGAATTCCGGCAGAACCAACGGAGCGAGAAAGCCGGCGTATTGGTGCGCCCCACAATCACAGCACCAGCTTTGCGGAGATTTGCGACGACCGGATTGTCCTCATGCGCAATGAGATCCTTTTGGATCCGAAGGCCGTTTGTGGTGGCAAAGCCCTCTTGGTCAACATTGACCTTCGTCGTCACTGGAACGCCTGCGAGCGGGCCTGGATCGACCCCTGAGGAGACCGCAATGTCGATCGCATCTGCCATCGCCATCGCTTGTTCATCTGCGCGTTGAACGATGGCGTTGAGCGCCGGGTTGACCGCATTGATGCGGGTGAGCGCTGCTTGCGTGACGTCGCGAGCGCTGATCTCGCGGGCACGGACCCGCTCAGCTGTCTCGGCTGCGGAAAGTTTCCAAAGCTCAACCATTCCAGCGGCCTCCTGCACAACGCGAAGTGATGATGGTAACGGAGCCTTCACTAAAGTAAACGGAACGTTAAGGGTCCTCGGCGATGTTAACCAAATCAGTTACAGGCTCGGGTGGTTTGGATGCTGCGTGTTGGAGCTTTGCTCCTGATTTTACTGACGGCGGTTTGCCCGGATAGGGCTGCTGCGGGGGCCTGGACGCGGGAGGAGGGCGACGGGCTCTTCATCTTCTCCTCGGGCCGTCAAGTGGCGCCCGTCAGCGCATTTGCCAGCGGTTTGTCGGAGGAGGACTCCAACACCACCCAGGTTTTGGTCGAATATGGTCTGTTCGACGACCTGACCCTGGGCGCCACGCTTTTTGCTGATATCTCAACCAATGACATCTCCGATGGCACTCTGAGTGCTGGGCTTTTTGCCCGAAAGCGGCTCTGGCAAGGGGAGGCGTCGTTGATCTCGGCCCAACTTGGCTATGCTCATCCGCTTGAGGAACTCGTCAGCGATGCTTTCGATGCCAGCAGTATCGACAGCGCGCCCGAGATCGAGATGCGCCTTCTCTATGGCCATTCCCTCTGGGGCGATTGGGGCAGCGCATTTGCTTCGGTCGAGACGGGCTATGATCTCTTTCTTGAGGATCGTGAGGATGAGATCCGGGCCGACCTGACGCTTGGCTACCAACCCTGGCGCTGCTGCCTGTTTCTGATGAGCACGTTTGGGACCTTGCCCACGGGCGATGACGATCCCTCGTTCAAAATCGCGCCCTCCTTCGCCTACACCCTCTGGCCCGATATCGATCGCAACGCCAAGAAGCCGGAAGGGCCGGTGCGTCCGCGCACCATCCAGATTGGGATCAATTATGATCTCCTGAACTCCGATGATGGACTTGGGATCCAGGTGAGCGTTTGGCGCCGGTTCTGAGCCTTAGCTGGTGATCCCGGGCAGACGGCGCAACTGGACGCCGTTGATCCGCCAGATCCCATCCACTTGGATCATCTCGTAAGCCGCTTCGAACTGCTCGCCTTGGCGATCCTCGAAGAAAACAATCTGGACCAATGTGCCGCTGAAATTCTCCAGGCTCAGCATCTCCCAGCGCGAAGGCCGCCAGATCATTGGATAGTCGCCCGAGACCATTTGGCCAAACCGGCCTGGGGTCTGGAATCTCTTCTGGATGGTCGGCGAGGCATGGGCAAATGCTGCCTCGAGATCTGAGCGCTGAAAGGCGGCGATCTGATCTGCGATCACCCCTTGGATGCTGTCTTCCGGCTCTCCAGCGCGGGCGGGCAGCACTACGATCAGTGCCATTACGAGTGAGATTAAAAGCCGCATCAAAAACCTCCCGATCAGGAGACAACACTGGTGTCAATGGCGATGGGGTCAAGGTCTAGGCGCAAATTGCACCGCTAGAAGCGAGAACCAAGCGGAATGCGACTTTGCCGCATACTGTTTTGCTGGATCTGCGCTGCGCCGTTCTTGCGAACGGCTCCGTCTCCGATCATTGGCGCCTAGCACCGGCACTCGCGCCTCTGTCCGCCAAGGCGCTGTTTCGAAGAAACGGCGATCTGGCTTGGACAGAATAGATGCGCGCGCGGAACGCGCGCTCCGCTTGGTTCGAGCAAATGGTTCACTCCGCGCCCCGTATGTCTTATGTCCATTTGCGCTATGACATCTGGCATCACTGATCCTGAGATCCTTGCCTTCATCGCGGAGGTCGATGGTCTAACGCCACCCGGCACGGTTGTTGCGACCATTGCCGAGCAGCGGGCGCTTTATGATGCGATGTCGGCGTATTTTCGGGCACCGCGTCCGCAGGGCCTGTCTGTCCGAGATGCCTCGATCGCCCGCGTGCCTTGCCGGATCTACGAAGGTGGGAGCCGAGGTCAGATCGTTTTCTTGCATGGTGGTGGGTTCGTAGTTGGCGGGCTCGACAGCCATGATGATGTCGCAGCTGAGATTGCAGTTGCAACTCAGGCATCGGTGACGGCCGTAGATTATCGCCTTGCGCCCGAGCACCTTCATCCCGCGGCGTTTGACGACGCTTTGGCGGTGACCCGGGCCATCGCGGCTCCGGTGGTCTTGGTGGGCGACAGTGCGGGCGGCACTTTGGCTGCATCGGTCGCTTGGACGTTAAGAGGCCAGCGAAGCGTGGCCGGTCAGGTGCTGATTTATCCGTCTCTCGGAGGGCTCGCCCTGGATCTTCCTTCTTATACGGACTGTGCCGGGGCGCCTTTGCTCACCACTGCGGATATCCACGCCTATGGCGGCTTGCGAACAGGTGGTGCGCCCGATGATACTGATCCGACCCAGCGGGTGCTTGCGGCCATCGATCATATTGGCACTGCTCCAACCTTCATTTCTGCAGCCGGGGTCGATCCGTTGCGCGATGATGGTTTGGCCTATCGCGATCGCCTGCTTGCCGCGGGGAGCCAAGCAGAGTGTTGGATTGAGGAGCAACTCCCGCATATGTGGCTGCGCGCCCGACACCGCACAGCCCGTGGGGCTGCGGCCTTCGAGCGGGTGCTTGACGCCGTAAAGCGCCTTATCGCTCGGTGAATTTGAACTCGATCCGGCGGTTGCGCGCCAAGGCGTCTTGCGTCTCTCCCAGATCAATCGGGCGATACTCACCGAAGCCCGTGGCTGCCAACCGGCTTGGATCAGCGCCCTCATTCTCGATCAGGTAGGTGACGACCGAAAGCGCCCGGCCCTGGCTCAATTCCCAGTTATTGCGGTAGCGCCCGGTGCCGGCGAGGGGGATCCGGTCGGTATGCCCGTCAACTCTCAGGATCCAATCGATATCCTCGGGCAGCTCACCAGAAAGCTCGCGGATCACTTCGCCAAGCCGGGTCAACTCCGCCTGACCGGCAGGGCCGAGCTCGGCGGAGCCTGCGTTGAACAGGACTTCGGATTGGAAGACAAACCGGTCGCCCACGCGTTTAATCCCGTCGCGGCCCGCCAGCGCACCCTCGACGCGCTCGAGAAAGACCGAGCGGACTTGCTCCAGCCGATCAACCTGTTCGGCCAGGAGCTCCGCATTTTCTGCTTCGAGCGCGACTTTGCGCGCCAGCGCTGCATTCAACTGTGCGCCGAGGTTCGAGATCTGCACCTGACCGTCGGCCTCCTTCGCGGCCGTCTCGTCAAGCAGGTTTTGCAGCGCAGCGAGTTGGCTGTTCAACTGTTTCACCTGCTCGTTCAGAAGAGCTACTCGGCGGGCTTGTTCTGCGGTTTGTGCACTGGCCTTGGCGAGCTCTGCTTCAGCGACTTTGCGAAGGGCTGCTTCTCGGTCAAACGCCTCTGATTGCGAGCTGGCCTGCGCCTCGGCCTCCAGCCTGAGACGTTGTTCGTCGCTGAGTGAATCGCGGGCGGCCTCGGCCGCGGCTAAGAGCGTCAGGGTCTGCTCAGCCTCTTTGCGAGCGGCTTCGAGCGCCAAGGTCACGGCGTCAAGCTCGGCCGCGTCCTGCTCCAATTTCCTGCGCAGCGCTTCTGCCGCCGCTGCTTCCAGCAGCCTTGCCTCCTCCTCCTCGGTCAAGCGACCGCGCAATTGATCGAGATCTGCCGACAACGCCGCCATCTCCGCCTCGAGCGCGGCTTTCGCGGCTTCTGCCGAACTGAGGTCACGCTCTTGCGCCTGCTGCTCAGCCTCCAATGCTGCAATCAAGGCGAGCGAGGCGGCTTGGTCGGCCTGCAAGGTCGTCAATTCTTCCTGCTGTGAGACCTGGTCTGCCTGGAGATCGGCGATCAAGGCCTCCATCGCCTCGCGTTGCGCAGCGGCCAGGCGCGCCGCCTCCACTTGGGCGTCCAACTCGCTGCGCGTGGTGGCGAGTGCGCTGCGCACTGTTGCCTCGGCATCCTGGGCGGCGGCCAGTTCACCGGTCAACCGCGCGGCCTCAGTCTGAGCGTCCTCCAGCTGCGCGGTCATTGCCGCTAGGGCTGCATTCAGCCGGTCCGTTTCAGCCTGCTCATCGACCAAGTTCGCCCGCGCGGTCCCGAGGTTCTGTTCCAACTCTGCCGAGCGGGACCGCTCCAGCGCCAGAACATCTGTGAGAGCGACGAGTTGAGCATTGAGATCATTCAGCTTTTGGCTCTGCCCGGTGATCGTCTCGCGCAGGCTGAATTGTACGATCATGAAGATCGACAGCACGAAAGTCAGGATCAACAGGAGCGCCGTCATCGCATCGACAAAGCCTGGCCAAATATTGGCCTCGAACCTCTGACCGCTGCGCCGGGCGAGGGGCATCAGGTGCCTCCGCCGTCTCGGGTGCGTTGGTCGATGAGATTGATCAGGGTGCGCAACTCAGCTCTGAGCGCCGCGGTCGCTTCGTGCCGCCCGACCGAGATGTCATCGGCCAAAAGACGCAGCTGAGCCTCGACATTTTTCAGGCCGACCTCGTCGCCAAAGCGCGAGCCCTGTGTACCGCCACCCCGCTGCAACGTGTCGGCCATGTGAGCGGTCGCCTCCGCCGTGGCGAGGCTGGTCTGCTCCATGCGCTTGAGCACGGTCAGCGTCGCGTGATCCCGGCCGGATTCAACATCTTTGCTTGACCGGATCTCATTGACGAGTTCTTGCACGATCTGACGTTCGGTCTGCATCTCGTTGGCCATTGTGCCAATCACATCGGCGACGGCGCCGAGGCGTTCTTCGGATTTGATGCGGGCGGCCTCGGCTTTGGTTGCGAAGTCGGTCGTCTTCTCCAGCCCCTCATCGACACGCTCCAAGAGCGCCACCAAGGCGCCGTCGGGTCCTTCCCCCTCATTGACCAGCCCGAGGCGGGTGAAGGAGGTCAGCCAATCCTCGAGCTCGCGGTAGAAGCGGTTTTGCCCATGGCCCGCGAAAAGCTCCAACAGCCCCACCACCAACGACCCGGCAAGCCCGACCAGCGAGGAGGCAAAAGCTGTCCCCATGCCGCCCAGCTGGCTCTCGAGCCCACCCATCAGCCGGTCGAACACGCCGACATCCGATTGGGTGTCGCCGGGCTGAGGCGCCAAGCTGCGGATCGTGTCGACGACTGCTGGAACGGTTAGCGAAAGGCCCCAGAACGTGCCTAAAAGGCCCAGAAAAATCAGAAGGTTAGTGATATAGCGCGTGATGTCCCGCGCCTCGTCCAGGCGCACTGCGATACTGTCAAGGATCGAGCGGGTGGAACTCGCCGCCATCCGCTTCTTCATCTTCCCTTCGCGCAGCAGTGGCGCCATGGAGGCGACCAGACGCGGCGGATCGGTGAACTCATGCCCCTTGAAACCCGCTTGCAGGTTCTTGAGCCATCGCACGGCTGCGATGATCTGGGCGACCTGCCAGAAAGTCGCGAAAATCCCGATCAGGAAGACAAAGCCGATAAAGGCGTTCAGATAGACATTCGCCGCGAAAACCGTCTGGATCTGTGCGGCGAGAAACGTGCCCCCAATGACCACCAATGCGAGGACGATCAACATCATCGCGATCTGCCGGGTCGGCATCGAGAACGCTTGCCCGCGCCCTTCGTCTAAGCTCATCCTCTGTCCCCAACCAAGGTCGATCTATCCCCACATCATGCAGGTTTTTGATGGTAAACCAAGCTTTTAGGCGACAATAGGGCTAGGTCTCGGTCAAGATCGAATTGAGCGTTTCGTAGATATTGCCATTGGTCGCCAGGATGTCGCCAGAGCGCATTGGATTGCCCTGACCTGGCCCATGGCCGATCGCGCCGACCAGGCCCCCAGCCTCCTGCACTAGGAGGATCCCCGCCGCGATGTCCCAAGCGTTTAGCGTGCGCTCCCAGAACCCGTCATAGCGGCCCGAGGCGACCCAGGCGAGGTCCAGCGCTGCGGCACCGAACCGGCGCACGCCGGCGCAGCGGGGCATCAGGCGGCTGAGGTCGCGGATCGTCTCCGGCAGGCCCTCGCGCCCGCCAAAAGGCACACCGGTCGCAAACAGCATGGTCGTCATATCCCGCCTGGCAGAGACCCGCAAACGGCGGTCGTTCAGCCAAGCACCGGCGCCCAACTCGGAGGTGAACATTTCGTCCTTCACCGGGTCATAGATCACTGCGGAGGTGATTTTTCCCTTATGTTCCAAAGCGATAGAGATCGCCCAATGGGGGATGCCATGGAGGAAGTTCGTCGTTCCATCCAGCGGGTCCACGATCCAACGCCGGGTTGGATCCTCGCCCTTCTCCTCGGCGCTCTCCTCGCCCACCCAGCCATAGGTCGGCCGGGCCTCGCGCAGCATCTCGCGGATGATCCCCTCAGCCTTGATATCGGCCTTGGAGACAAAGTCGCCGATCCCTTTGACCGAGACCTGTAACTGCTCCGCCTCGCCAAAATCACGCACCAGGCTGCGCCCGGCGGAGCGGGCGGCTTTGATCATGATGTTGAGGTTTGCTGAGGGCGCAACCACTAGATCATGCCCTTTCCGAGTACTCGCCGGTCTCGGTATTGACCACCACTTTCTCGCCATGGGCGACGAAAGGCGGGACCATGATTTTGACGCCATTGTCCAAAATCGCCGGTTTGAAGGAGTTCGCGGCGGTCTGGCCTTTGACGACCGGCTCGGTCTCGACAATCTCGCAAGTGACTTTTTCCGGGAGAGTAACGCTGAGCGCTTCTTCCTCGTAGTATTCGATTTGCACAGTCATCCCGTCTTGGAGAAACGGGCGGGCATCGCCCAGAAGATCGCTCGGGAGCTCGATCTGCTCAAATGTCTCGCTGTCCATAAACACCAGCATCTCGTCATTCTCATAAAGAAACTGCTGGTCTTTTTGCTCTAGCCGCACGCGTTCGACTTTGTCTGCTGAGCGAAACCGCTCATTCAGCTTGGAGCCATTGCGCAAGTTCTTCAACTCGACTTGCGCAAACGCGCCCCCCTTACCGGGCTTCACATGGTCGGTTTTCACCGCAACCCAGAGCCCGCCATTATGCTCGATGATATTGCCGCGCCGAATTTCATTGCCATTGATCTTGGGCATTTCTGCTCTCTCCCGGGGGGTTTCCGCGCGGCTCATACCCCGGAACCGGCATGGCGGCAAGCCCGGCAAAGAGGGGGCATTTTTCGATAGGTTTTGCGTAGTTCTTTCGTAACTACACTTGCCCGACCGAAACCCGCCCAACAAAGCCCGTAGCGCCAAGGGTCGCGCCCGCCCTGGTGGGTGCCACGCAGGGGGTGGGCTTGGCCATATCCTCAAAGCCCAAAAACCGCTTGAGCTGCGAGCGTCATCGCCACCGCGCCCACCCGGGGGAGGGCGGACGCGGCCCGGTGGTTCCCACCGGGCGAGGAGGTTAGAAACCTAAGAGCGTGTAAAGCAGAGTGCCGATAATCCCGATCCACTTTGGGATCTTCATCACCTTATCGAACTTGTCGACATAGCCGACGATCTTCTCTGCTTTCTCCCGAATCCGCAACATTCGACCAGCCAAACGATACCCGGCTGCTTTTTCTTTCCCTTCAGGCACTCCGTCTTCAGGTGTGGGTTCGTTGGGCGCGTCTCGAAGGATCTCAGCATCCTCGATCATTTGCTCGCCCAGAATCGGGTCAGAAACCTCAGCAACTTTCTCGGCGGTTTCGAAGACCCTGTCCCGATCCGCAGAAGATAGCCGCTGCATCCGAATTTTGGCTCGCGCCTCGACGAGCGCGGCGATCTCTGGGCTTTCATCTCGGATATCGACGATCCCGGTCTCGAGATCCCTTTGAAGATTTGTAACGGCCAGGTCGTCAGCCAATTCGTGAGACGACAGAAGCTGCTGAATGTTCAAAACGGCCGTTTCGAAATCGTCATGGACGCGTCTAGGAAACTCAGAGTAGCGCGCCACGGTCCGTTCTAGGTCTTCGACGACTGGTTGGATTGCAGTGAGTTGGTTTTCGTCTAGGCGAGGCTTGAGGACGTCGAGCCGATCTGCAACTTTCTGGCAGGCGTTGCCATGGGCGCCTCCAGGGTCAACCACGCGCCGTTCGAGTTGAAAGCGGCCGGACTCTTCATCCAGCGAAATACGCTCGGCTTGTGGGCTTGCGGTAAGCGCGTGATCCTCGATCAACCGCTTGATCATCGCGTTGACTTTGGAAGGATGTTTTTTCCAATCGCTTCGTGCAATGAGAGAGAGCTTTCTTTCAAGATCAGTGTCGATTGGTCCACCACGCTTCCGGCTCTCGTACCATTCAGTCCAGACATCCCAGTCTTGGCCATGGGGCAATCGAGCTTTGAAGAGAGACCAGTTCTCGTCTTCTTCAACTGTTGTATTGTTCCAAAGGGGTCGGTTCAAAACTTCAATCAGTCCGTGTCCCGCCTCAAGAAGCCCTGCATCAATCTCGATATCGCTCATCTGATGTGAAAGATCAGGCCATATTTCGAAAAGTCGAACCTTCCAGAATCTTTCAGATTCGAAATTGTTTCTCGAAATGCCCACTATTACTTCCGCGGCCCCTGAAGCATAGTCATCCAGAAGACCACTTGAGTAGTCCGCCGGATGAAAACCTGAGTAGCCTAGGTTCCTATTCCCGAGTGCAACTCGGCTGGTAACGCATCGAACTGCGCCAAAGGTCTGCAGCAACATCCCAACTTCTTCTCCTTGACGCAATTTGGTGAACCTCAGCATAGGAAGCGCCCGCATCGCGGTGCGTACCAACATCATCATACTTTCCATCTGATGGCGGCCAATCAGCCACTCCTCAAAATGATCGTATGATGGGAAACTGGGCATCGGCTTGGTGATCCAAATTTGTTTTGTACAGCCTATCCCATCCCACGCGCGCAGTCGATGCAGCGGGTGGCGGCGGGGTCGAGGTCTAGGCGCGCTTCGGCGATGGGCTCGCCGCAGTCTTGGCAATAGCCGAGCTCGTCCTCGGCGGCGCGTTTGAGGGCGGCTTTGAGGGCTTGGATGCGTTGGCTGCGCCTCCGGCTCTCGGCCTGGGCCATGGCTTGGACTTGCAGGGCGTCCATGCGGCTGAGCCTGCCGACCGATTGCTGGTCAAGCTCGACGGCCTTGCGGTCCTGGGCGGTCGCGGCATCGGCGGTCTGAAGCTCGGCGATCTCGGCCTTGATCCGCTCGATCAGATGCGCGGTGTTCATGAGAGGTCGAACCCGATGCGGCGCAGATAGGCGCCCCAGCCAGCGCGGTCCGGGTGGACGTATTGGCGGGCCTTGTCCTCGGACCAGCCATAGTTGGTGCTTTCGCCGAACTCTTCGATCCGGCGCTGGGTGGCGATCGGCTGGCGGGCGGCGCGGGCGCGGTCATAGGTGTGGATGGCGTCCTCTTCGCCCGCGTCGTCGAAACGGTTCTCATGCAGCGTGGCTGTGAGCGGCAGGCGAATGGCGATCCGGGGCGGGAATTTCGGCCAGCCGAGGCCGAGGCCCATGGCAGGGAAGACTTGGGGCGGCAGGCTGAGGAGTTCGGCAACCCGCTCCGGCTGATTGCGGATCGTGCTGATTGGGCAGCAGCCGAGGCCAACGCGCTCGGCCGCGGCGACGCAGGTGGCCATGGCGATGGCGGCATCCATGGCGGCGTTGAAGGGCGCGTCGGCGTGGTTGTTGCCAAAGGGCAGGCCGTGCAGGGTGCTGAGGCGCTGTTGGCGGCGGTGGTTGGCAAGGAAGATGAGGAGGACGGGGGCGCGCGCCACCCAATCCTGCCCGGTGCACTCAGCGAGGCTGGCATGCAGCTCTGGCTCCGTGACGATCAGGATATCGCGCTGTTGCAGATCGCTTTTGGTCGGGCTGGAGAGCGCTGTTGCGGCGAGGGCGCGGATCAGCCCGGGTGCCACTGGCTGATCGGTGAAATGGCGGGCCGAGCCGCGGGCGGCCATTTGGGTGAGCGCTTCCGGGCCGTCGAGGGCCTCAGAGAAGCGTTGGGCGACTGCCTCGCTGAATGTCATGTCTCTGCTCTCCCCTTGGCCTTGACCTGAGCCTGCATTCTCACGAGGTTGGCGGGATCAGGCAAGCCGGAGGCGATGATGCTCACAATTGGAATTCTCGAGACCGGGCCGGTGCTGGAGCCGCTGCTGAGCAAATACGGCACCTATCCGGAGATGTTCGAGCGGCTGCTGGAGGGCCGTGGATTTCAGTTTCGCAGCTATTCGGTGATGTATGATGAGTTTCCCGGTGGCATCGGCGATTGCGATGGGTGGATCATCACCGGCTCGCGCTATGGCGCCTATGAGGATCACGACTGGATCCCGCCCTTGGAGGCGTTTCTGCGCGGGGCGCATGCGCTGAAATCGCCGATTGTGGGGATCTGTTTTGGTCATCAGGTTCTGGCCCAGGCGTTGGGAGGGAAGGTGATCAAGCATCCCGATGGTTGGGTGTTGGGCCGCGTCGAGTATGATCTCGACGGGTTCGATGGGCCAATCAGCGTTCTGGGTCTGCACCAAGATCAAGTGGTCGAGCTGCCCGAAGGCGCCCGTGTGGCGGGCCGGGCAGAGGGCTGTGCGATCGCGGCTGCTGAATACGGCCCGCATGCCTGGACCCTGCAACCCCATCCTGAGTTCACGGAAGACTTCTTCCTCGACCTCCTAGAGCAACGCAAAGCGCTGTTTCCCGAGACCTTGCGAGAGGCTGCAATCAAGCGCGCCCCTGGCGCCTATGACACGGCTTTGGTGGCAGATCGGATCGAAGCTGTTCTGAAATCGCGGAGTGAAGGTGAGGTGGCTGCGGAGTAGGTCGGTCACGAGTCAACACATCACTAGACTTGCGCGACAACATCACCTTTCAAGGCAGGTGTGTAGGAGAGCTACCGCCCTGTATATCAGCATGCGAGAAACCATATGTGTTTCAAGTAATTCTGAAACAGACTAATATTAAAACGAATTTAAAACGATATGAGCTCATTCTTAAGCGCTCGATTTCGCTCCTGCTGTTTTGCGCTTTTTGTGGTTATATTGCTTATCAGAGCACTTATATCGGATTTTTGATTTTAGCATTTTTCGTACTGCATTGGATTTTCTTACTTTCAATCTCCAAACTTGCTGCCATTGCAGAAAAGACAGTTCAACCTGTTTTGAATTGTAATGACAAGAAACAAATTGGACAGGCTTTTGAGATGACTCTCTGGCTATGTGGCTGGTCCTTTATTGGTTGGTTTGTGAATGGAAATGAAAGCGTAACGGAGCTCCTTTCAGATAAGACAGCGATCAGCGTAACTGTCAGCTTTATTTCCCCGAGCTCAGCTTTCGTACTTACTGGTTTGTTGTGGGTCTATACATTCGGCCGCTTGAAGAGACAGGCTTATCTACGTGCGTCTCGCAGCGACCAATCCGAAACTGATGGGCTTCAGAGATCATCGCGCCGAGTAGGACGCAAATGATCTCGCTAACAGACTGCCAGGAAGCTCTAACGTTGCGCAAGCATCCCGGAGCCCTGACGGGCCCTCGGCGAGCAAAGCTCGCCACCTTCGCGTAGACGCGAAGCGGGATGCCCGGCGCTTAGCTCAGAGTTATGCGAGAGCAGTCCGACTGGGGCCAATGCGCCCGGGAGGGCGCCAAATATAGGTGTATGCGGCGCAAGCCGCATTCCGTTTGGTTCGTCAGCGCGATGGTCTCCTGATGGGCCAGGTTGGATCGGTTAGATCCCTGTGCGATCCAGCACGCTCAGCCAATTCTCGCGGCAGATTTTGGTGATCAGCGCTTCGCCATAGCCCGCAAGGCGCATGCCTGCGATTAGCCGTGGCAGGCCCGTGACGTCCTTGATCTCGGCCGGCAGCAGACAGCCGTCATAGTCTGAGCCGAGCGCCACCCCCTCCTCGCCCAGGATCTCCAGCATATGGTCGATATGGCGGAGCATCAGCGTGATCGGCACATCCGTGTCATCGGCGCAGTCAGGTCGCAGGAAGGAGCAGTTGAAGTTGAGCCCAACGACCCCACCGGTCTCGGCCACTGCGAGGAGCTGGTCATCGGTCAGGTTGCGCGCGCTGGGAGAGATCGCGTGAATATTGGAGTGGGTTGCGACCAAGGGGCGTTGAGAGATCTCGGCCACGTCCCAAAAGCCACGTTCGGTCAAGTGACTGAGATCGATCATAACGCCGAGTTCATTGCAGGCGCGCACCAGGGCGCGGCCTGCATCGGTCAGGCCTTCACCTGGATCGAGATCGGGTTGTGCGTTCATTGGCGCCCCGTGGCCGAAGATGTTCGGGCGCGACCAGACCAGGCCGAGCGAGCGCAGGCCAGCGGCATGCAGGACCTCCAAGATCGCCAGATCCGGGTCGATGCACTCCGCGCCTTCGATATGGGGCAGGATGGCGATGCGCCCCGCTGCCATGGCAGCGCGGATCTCGGCAGTCGAGCGGGTCAGGGCAAGCTGAGCGGCATGGCCTCTGGCCAGGCGGCGCATCCGGGCGAACATGGCCAGGGTGATCTCGAGCGCCCGGGCCTGGGAGACCGGCTCGAAATGCGTTGGATCGCCTGGGTCGAAATCAGCATCGAGCTTGCCATCGGTCTTGGGCGAGAACATCGCAAAGAAGCCCCCGCCAAAACCGCTCTCGAGAGCCCTTGGCAGGTCGATATCGAGATCGGCTCCATTCTCCACAGTGAAGTCGAAGGGCGTGCCCCGCCGCCCGGCCAGTTCGAGTTTGAGGAGCGTGTCGTTATGGCCGTCAAAGACGGTGACCATTTCCATCGCCCTAGCCCAGCTTGGCTGCGACCGCGTCGAGCGCGAGCGTGTAGCCAGCGGCGCCAAAACCTGCGATGACGCCATTGGCGGCAGGCGAGACAAACGAGGTGTGGCGGAACGCCTCGCGCTGGTGGGGGTTGGTGAGGTGGAGCTCGATCTTCAGCCCGTCGAACATCTTGAGCGCATCGAGGATCGCCACCGAGCTATGGGTGTAGGCTGCTGCGTTCAGGATCAGCGCATCGGCTGTGCCGCGGGCCTCTTGGATCCAGGTGACCAGCTGGCCTTCGCTATTGGTCTGGCGGAAGGTGAGATCCTGGCCATGCGCATTCGCGCGGATCCGGCAGGCGGCCTCGATATCAGCGAGGGTGTCGGAGCCATAGAGCTCCGGCTCCCGCGTGCCGAGCAGGTTCAGGTTGGGCCCGTTGAGAATGTGGATGGCGGTCATGGCACCTCTCGCTTTTGGCGAGAGTGTTACAGGCAATCCCTGAGGCTGGCCAGAGTTATGCGGGCGCGGGGGCCAGGGTCTTGGTGAGGGCCTCGATTATGGTGTCGAGCCCATAACGTTGGGCGACATGGGCATGGGCGGCCTCACCGATCCGATGGCAGAGCGCGGGATCGGCGAGTAGCGCGTCCGCCTGGGCCAGCATGGCGGGATAGTCGCCGGGAGGGATCAGGAACCCAGTCTGGCCGGAGCGGATCGTCTCGCAGAGCCCACCACGGGCAAAGGCGATGATCGGGCGCCGGGCAAGGCCGGCCTCGAGCGGGACCCGGCCGAAGGGTTCGGGCCAGACGGTTGGCGCCAGCACGATCTGGCAGCGCCGGGTCAATTGGAAGAGCGCGCGGCGGTTGAGATAGCCATGCAGGCGGATCTGCTGCTCAAGCCCCTCGCGCGCTGCTAAGGCGCGGATCTGCTCGGCAATCCGGTCGCCGCGCCCAGCGAGATGGATCTGGCGGTTGGGGTTGGATTTGAGCCAATTGGCGGCGTTTTCGAGGAATTGCAGCTGGCCCTTGTTCTCGTTGAGCATGCCGATCATCAGGAGATGTTCGCCCGGCCATTCGGCGATACCGCGCATGAAATCGGCCACTTCCTCCAGCCGCCCGCCTGGGTTTGGGATCCGCTCGATCCTGAGGCCGAGACCGAGTGCGGTGATGCCTTTCTCGAGAAACGCGCTGGTGACAATCGCGCGGTCGACCGCGGCGAGTGCGGTTTGGCGCATGCTGCGGCTGAGCTCGAGATGGCGGTGGTGGAATTCGGAGAAGCGTTTGCTGTCGTCCTCGGCGCAGGCGAGCGTGCATTTGGCACAAGCCTTGCCATTGATGCTTTGCGCCTGGTCATGGCGGGCGCAGGTGAAGCGGTTGTCGCGGACCACACCGATTAGATCCGCGCCCGGCAGGGTTTTGCGGATATCTGGGGCGAGCAGGATGCTGCGATAGTTGTCGAGCAATACGGTTTTCGGGGCCATTGCCTGGCAAAGCGCGCGGATCATCCGGCGGCGCACCCAGTCAGCACCCAGTGAGAAATCCTTGGCGACGCCGCCCCGGGGCCTGGCATTGAATTCAAGCCAGAGCGCTGTGGCGCGATCCGGTGCCTGTGAGATCGGTCCGCCTGTTGCCAAGAACCTTGTGCCTGCAAAGACTTCATAGGCCCGCTGACTAAACCTTCCGCGTTTTGCCCAGGCGCGGTGTTGGCCTGCCGCTCCTGCATGGACCGGCCAGGGGTCGCCATCGGGCAATTTGAGGACCGGGACACCATCTTGCCAATAGATCTCCGGCGCCTCGATCTTGTCCGAGAAGACGGTAACCAGGGCGCGGTGTTTGAGCGCGGCCTGGCTGAGGCAGAGATGCAGGCTGATCTCGGCCCCGCCGATTGCATCTGGCGGGTAGCGGTCGCTCAGCACCAAGAGATCGCGATGCGGTGCGACCGCGAGGATCGCTTTCAGGCTATCCTGCACGGGCAAGTTCCATGGGTTGCGGGGTGGCCCAGCCTTGGTCGAGCTGGCGGGCGATCTGCTCCCAGGTGAAGGCCTCGTCGATGGCGCGTCGGCCACGGCGGACCAGGGCATCCATACTTTGCTCTTGAGCCAAGAGGGTGGAGAGCGTGTTGGCATGGCGCGCCGGTTGCCACGGCGTGGCTGGGATGCGCAGGGCGCCATGCCAGGGGGCGCCCGCGAAATCAGCCATCCCATCGGTGCCCGTGGTCACAGGCACCGCGCCTGCGGCGGCGGCCTCGAGCATGGCGATGCCGAACCCTTCATAGGCGCCGGTCTTTGGGTCATGTTCTGAGAGCAGGAAAGCAAAATCCAGGGCGCGGAGCAGGCGCCACTTATCCGCCTCGGACAGGGTGCCCAGGAAGAGCACCCGATCTTGGATGCCAAGCGCTTTGGCCCGGGCCGCCAGATCCGCCTCGATCGGGCCAGTGCCGCCGATCACACAGGTGGCATCCGGCACATGCCGGGCGATCTCGAACATCCGATCGATGCGTTTGTTTACGACCAGACGGCCGATATAGCCAAAGAGAGGCGCGTCCGGCAGGCCGATCGCGCGGCGCCTTGCGCGGCGCTGGGCATGCTCGAACAGGGGCGAGTTGCGCCGCTCTGCCGCGACGACGGAGCGGGGCAGGCCAACCCCGGTGGCGCTGGCCTTGCGCCCGGTGACCGAGACGAGGCTGGCGGTATGGTGGCTGTTGGTCAGGATCTCGTCCGCACCGGAGAGTGTGCGCAGCAGCCGCGCGCCGAGGCCGCTTGGATCGCGCAGCCGGGAGGGGTGGCTGACCTGGCTGGTGAACTCGGTGCCGTGAACATAGACCGAGAGCGGGATCTGCATCGCCCGAGCTGCCGCCAGCGCGCCAGTTCCATAGTGGAAGGCGTGCATCAGGAGCACGCGGCGCGGGCGCTCGGTGTTGAGAATTTCGCGGGTAAGGCGTTCGATCCGATCATCCTCGGCCAGGGCCGCGGCCCCTTCGCGGGCGGTGAGATCGGACTCGAAATCCTCGGCCAGGGCGTAGTGACGCTCGAACGGCGGGGGGACATGGCTGCCTTTGGGCGCAAGCAGGATCGCCCCGCCGGGTCTGGCGGCAAAGGCATTGGCCATGTGATGGGTCATGGTCGAGATCCCGCCCATCTTTGGGAAGGCATCGACAGAGACGATCAGGATTGGGTGGTCGGTCATCGGCTGGGTCGCCATTTCGGGGCCTCCGGTGCGTTGAGAATTTCCGAGCGGATCAGGCGGGCGAGCCGCCCGAGCCGGGCCAATGGGCGGTTTTGGTTGCGGTTGAGGCGCTCCAACCCCTCGACGGCAATCTCGACGGGCGCGGGCAGGCGGCTGATCGGGTCGATATAGCGGGGGTAGAGGATCAGGGCGGCGGCAACCAGTTCGTCCAAAGTGAGTTGGCCCGGGCGCTCAGGCGGGTCGAGATCCTCGGTCAGGCCCCATCCGGCATAGAAGGGACGGCCCAGGGTGGTGACTGGTTTGGCGCGCAAGAGCGCCTCGAAGCCCAGTTGCGAGGTCATGGTGACGACCCGGTCGCACCAGGAAATCCCGGGCAGGGGCGACGGGTCGGTGGTCACCGCATCGGCGAGGCGGGTCAGATCCTCTTCCGGGATGCGGCCCGGGCGGAGGCCGGTTTCCACATCCGGGTGGGGTTTGTAGAGCAAAAACGCCTCAGGGAACCGGGCACGGGCGGCTTCCAGCAGGCCGCGATTGGTCCGGATGCCGGGGCTGCCAGTGAGGAGGGAGGCGTCGCTTTCCACCTGGCCCGGGACCAGAACGGCGAGCCGGTCGTGCAGGCGCGGCAGCGCAGGCGCCTTGGCCGGTTGGTTGTATTTGGTCAGGGCTGCCGCGAGGATCTGGCGGCGGAGGTGCCTGGCGCGGGCGATCAGGGGCAGTGGGATTGGCCCGCGCGCGACCAGCTTGTCCAAAGCATTGGCCCCGGTCGCATCATAGTGGAGCCGTCCGCGGGCAAACACAAGTGAGGCAGGCAGCACGTCGCGCACGCCAAGACCGATGGAGCGGAGGAACCCGTCCTCCGCCGTCCAACCGGTGGCGCCGGGGCGCTGGCCCCAGCCGATTTCGATCATGCCTTCGGGCATGGGCTCGGCATTGGTGAGGTGGCGCGGCGGGCCGTGGGGCCCGGTGAGGAATGGCGTGATCGCCCGGCGCTTCCAGCGCGAGAAGCCGCGGGTTGCATGCGGCCGGGCGCATTCGCGGGCGGTTGAATGGAGGAAGATCAGCGCCTCGAGGCCCGAGGCGAGATCCGTCTCGATCCCGCGCCAAGGGCAGCGCCAGCGGCTGGATTGTAGGAGGGTGAGGGCCTCGGCCTCGGTGCCGCTGAGCCCGGCGAGCCGCGCCCAATCGCGCCCGGGATGCGGCTCTGGCGCCTCGATCGCTGTCAACGCCCTGGGATCGAGTTGGGCGAGCGGCAGGCCAGCGGCGCTGCTGGGTTTGCGGGCAGAACCCGTGAGTTTCACCTGAGCCGTGGAGAGCGCATCATGCCTGGGCGTGGGCCAGAAAAGATACTGCTCGCGGATCTGGCCGAGGGCGGCCTCCGCCTCGGCCGCACTCCAAAGCGGGCGCGTGCCGCGAAAGGCGATCAGCGGCCAGCCCGCGACCGGGGCGGGCAGGATCGGGCGCAGTCTCGAGCCAATCCCGCGCATCAGCCGCGATCCCTGAGATTGGTGAGGACCAGCGTGCCGACCCCCCAGATCAAGACCAGGGCACCGAAGGCCATGGCCGAGAGCAGCGGGCGTTGGGGATAGCTCGCGGCCTCGGCCTTGGTGGGCTGGATATGGACGGCCAAGTAGCGCTGAGTGCGTCTGGCATCGGCATTGGCGGTCTGCAGCCCTGCCATGGCGTTGGTATAGGCGGTCTCGGCGAATTCGCGCTCGACTTCCAGCTCTTCGAAATCGCCCAAGAGATCCGCCAGGGATTTCTGATCCTGGGCTGCGGCGGCATTGCCCGCGCCAAAGCGGCGGCGTTCCTCGGCGATGCGCTCTTCGAGAACCTCGATCTTGTTGGTCAGGCGCAGGATGCGGGGGTCATTCTCGCGCGTGTAGCTCTCGGCAAGTTTCAGATCGACGCGCGCTTCGGCCAGTTCCGATTCGAGCGAGCCGATCAGATCGGTCGCGATCGAGAGCTGGCCTTGGGCATTCGCCTTTTGCTCCAACTCGCGGTATTCGCGGATCTGGCCGCGTATTTCGGAGAGGCGGATGCCCGCGCGGGCGAGCTCGGCCTTGGCAAAGCCGACCGTGTCTTCGCGGGCCGCCCGGCTGATCTCATTCACCAGGGCGCTGGAATGCTTGAGGATCGATTGCGCGATGGCAGTCGCGCTTTCGCGGTCGAAACTGCGCACCTCGACGCTGACGATGCCCGAAAGCGTGTCATAGACCACTGGCACTTGCCAATCCCAATAGCGGGTCAGATCCTCGATGGTGGCATTGGGCCCGAGCGAGAAGACCCAATCCTCGCGGTTCTGAGTGAAGACCCGATAGAGGTCGAGATCGCCATTCACCGCTTCGACGATTTGCTGGCTGCGCAGGTAGTCGTAGACGACATAGCTTTCGGTCGCCATCAGAGGTGTCGAGCCGCTGGAGAGCGCGCCCATCAGATCCGGCGTTTGGCTCGCCTGGGGGCCGGTGCCGCTGCGCACGGAAAACGCCAGGGTAGAGGCGTATTGGTCGGCGGCTTTGAGGTAGAGATACTCGGTCGCAAAGAACCACGGCACCATCACGCAAAGAAGAAACATCAGTGGCCCGCGCCAGCGACGCCGACGCCGTGGCACACCGCTGAGCGGGATCGCGGCGGGTGTTGGAATCGGCTCAGCCTCGGCCCTTGGCTGGGCTGGGCTCTGCCTTTTGCGCGGCTTGGCGGGGAGCGTGGTCGGTGCGTTCATCAGGCGTCCTCGGTCGCTGGGGCTGGACGGCTAACCTCGACATTGAGGTGGAAGAGATGGGCGGCGATGGCGTCCTCGATATCTTCGTAGAAGAAGAGCTGGCCTTGCTCGATCACCACGCCCGCATCGCAAAAGCTGCGGATCATGTTGACGTTGTGGGAGACCATGATGAGATTCGCGTGGCCAAGCCGCGCGCGCAGCCAATCGCGGCATTTCTGGCGAAAGCGGGCATCGCCCGCGCCGATGATCTCGTCGATCAGATAGGTGTCAAAATCGATGCCGAGGCTGAGGCCAAAGGCAAGCCGCCCGCGCATCCCGCTGGAGTAGTTCTGCACGGGGACATGGAGGTAATTGCCAAGCTCGGCGAAGGTTTCGACAAAGGTCAAAAGCTCCTGCGGGTCGCGATCGTAAATGCGCGCGACAAAGGCCGTATTTTGCGCACCCGTGAGCGTGCGGTGCAGCCCGCCCTTGTCGCCGAGCGGCCAGGAGATGCGGGCATGGCGGACAATCTGGCCGTCATCCGGCTCGACCGTGCCCGCGATCAGGCGCATCAGTGTCGACTTGCCCGCCCCGTTTCGCCCCAATAGCGCAATGTTGCGATCGCCGGGAAGAGTGGCCGAGACCCGATCAAGGATCCGCCGCCGCCCGCCGGGTACAGGATATTCCTTCACAACCTCGTGGAGTTCGATCATTGCTCGGTCAACCTCGCGCGGAAGGCCCTTAGGAAGAACAGCCCAGGCAGAAGGCAAAAGGCCGCGATCACAAAGACATAGAGCGGCTCCGCCTGCGGGGCGTCGTAATGGGCAAAGACCCCTTTGCGCATGATCGCAACCAGATGCACGATCGGGTTCCAATGCAGGGGATCGCGGACTTCGGCCGGCAACAGATCGGCCAGATAGAAGATGCCCGAAATGATGAAGAGCGGTTGGGTGAGGATGCCATAGACCCGCTCCCATGTCGGGGAGAAGCAGAAGAGAACCGCGTTCAAAAGGCCAATCCCGAGGCCCAGCAAAGAGGCCAGCAAAAAGGCCTGGATCAGGAAGACCGGGCGGATCACCGGCCATTCGCCCTGCCAGGCCAGAAGCGCGGAGAGGATTAGGATTGTGATCAGCGCGGTGGTCAGGAACTGCAGTAAAAACCGGGCCAGCGCCGTGTCGATCGGCGTCACGCTGGGATAGGTCAAAAGCGCCTGGTTGAACCGGATCGCGGTCGCCGTCATGCCGGAGGTCGTGCGGAACACATAATAGGGCAGGAAGCCTGCGGCAAAGAAGAGCGGGAAGCTTTGCCCCAATGGCGGGCTGCGCGAGAGCAGGACGAACACAACCGAGAGAAGGGTGATATAGCCCACAGGCTCGAGAAACGCCCAGACGAAGCCACCAGCCGAGCGGCCGAACCGGGTCGACATCTCACGCATCATTAGGGCGAACAGGATCCGAAGCTGCGTTGCCATCCATCGCGGCCTTTCTGGCGCCGGTCTCATCTGGGTCGAACGATGGGGGAACATTCTCCAATCACGCTTAAAGCGACGTTAAGCCTGACCGCGCAGTTTGGCCCGGGCCACGAAGATGAAGGACCGACCATGGGCCAACTGGGCCGGATAGAGCGAGATGCCGAGACACTGTTTGGCCGGGCCGATCCCGAGCTTGTCAGGTTCGAGCCGGGCACGGAGGGCAATCGGCTGCTATCCGTCGTTTGTTCGCATGTGAATGTGCCACCCGGCAAATTCGCGCAGAGCCGGCGGCTGAGCCGGATGCGCGGTGCGAAACTGTTTCTAAATGTGCGCGGGAATGACTGGTATCAACGCGGCGTGGGTGGGGAGTTCGCCTCGATCGATGCGCTGATTGGAGCTGTCGGACGGCTGAGTGAGGGGTTTCAGCACACCCATTTCATCGGCCACTCGATGGGCGCCTATCTGGTCCTGGCGCTGGCCCATAGCTTTGATCGCGCGGGTCAGTTCCTCGCAACCAGTCCGGAGCCGGTTTTGGGCCTGCCTGCAACCCGGAGCCGGGAGAACAAAGTCACTCCCATGCCGGGTTGGGCCGATCTCTTCGAGCGGTTCGGCAGGGTTGCCCCAAAGACGCCAGGGGTGACGCTGTTCGGTGGGTATGACGCAATCGATGCGCTGTTTCTCGCGGGATTGGACGAGGCGAAGGGGTTCTATGGGCAGATCGCCGCGGTCCCGCATCATCACGGTGTGACGGAATTTCTGACCGCCAGGCGGCATTACCACCCGCTCTTGCGCGCGCCGAAGCGCGGGTTGGAGCTGGTGCGGCAGAAGGGATTCGCGGTGGATCCGGCCGAGATCGGCAGCCCCGCCCAGTTCGCCCGGTTCTACGAGGCCTATCGGCAGTTGCGCCAAGTGCGGATTTGGCGGGATACGAGCTTGATCGATGAAGATCCCGATTGGGCCAATCCTGGCTGGCAAGCCTTGCGCGCCGAAGGGTTGCGCCGGGCGGGTGTGCTCGATCGGGCCTTGGAAGCCGCGATGCGCGCCGATCAAGCCTGCCCCGGGATGCCGGGCTATATCCGAGAGCGGGCGCGGGCCCTGATCGCGCTAGGCGACCAGGTCGGGGCCGAGGCGCTGGCGCGCGAGATGACCGAGCTTGGCCATACCCGGCTTGAACCCATCCAAGACGAGCTTGTGGCCAGCGGGTTGATCGCCAAATCCGGAAAACCCTTGGCGCTCACATCGATCCGGGCTTTGGAGCGTGCCCGCAAGCGCGCCTCGGCGGAGGGAAAGCTCACGGAGCTGGCACGGCGGCTGCTACCGCATTTGGCAAAGCTGGACGAGCCTCGTTTGACCGATGCGGCGTTTCGGGTGGTCGTCGACGCGGGGCTGCGCCGCTCGGCGCTGGCTGCGGTGCGGGGCAGGAAGACCCCGGGCGCCGCAGGGCTTGCTCGCCGGATCCAAAGCTTGCTGCCAGAGGTGTCAGAGTGACCAGCTTTGTCGACGAGCAGATGCGGTTCTTCTTCGTCCATGTGCCCAAGACCGGCGGGATGACGGTGACCCGGTTCTTTGCCCGGGGGCGGAATCGCGCCTGGCGGTTGGAGCGGAGCTTGCTGAATGCCAAGATTGGCATCCATGACGGCGCGGGCGAGATCGCACGGCTCCTGGGCCCGTCGACGGAGCGGTATTTCTCGTTTGCCTATTACCGCAACAGTTGGGATTGGGCATTCTCGCTCTATCGCTATGTGAAGCGTACGCCGGATCATGAATGGCATGAGCGGGTGCGCGATCTGTCCTTCTCGGACTATGTGCAGGATGTGGCCGAGGCGTTCTATCGCCCGCAGCGCCCGCTGGTCGCACCCAAAGGCAAGATCGCGGTGAGCCGGTTGGAGGACTTCAGGGCTCTCGGCGACAGTCTTCCAGACATCTTGGAGGAGCTCGGCTATGATCCAGGCGCGCTGTGCCAGGAAAACGCGGCGCCGGAGCGCATCGACTACCGTGAGGCCTATGATCGCGCAAGCCAAGAGGCAATTGCCCGGATCTATCGCGACGATATCGAGTTCTTCGACTTTCGGTTTGGCAGGTAGGATGCAGATGCGCCCGCTTTGAGCGATCATCTCCCCGCCTGACGAGCAGCCCAGCGACCATCGCAAGCGTCCCTGATCCCTTACGGGATTACGTCGGGCAAAGCCCGCCACCCATGCAAGCATGGGCAGGGACGCAAAGCGCCTAGCTCAGAGTTTTGCGAGAGCAGTCCGACTGGGGCCAATGCGCCCGGGAGGGCGCTAAATATAGGTGCATGCGGCGCAAGCCGCATTCCGTTTGGTTCGATCTGCGGCGGATCCTGTTTGCTGAGCCGGGGATCATTTAGGTATTTCTCGCGTCGCAGCCTCGCTATTCCGACGCCGTTTTGGCGCCAAAGGGTGCATTCAGGCGGACGACGGCGAGGTTGAGCACCGCGGCAAAACTGACCCAGAACAGATAGGGTATCAACAACGCGGCTGCTGTCAGATCAATCGGCCAGATCGCCACGATCAGGACGATGATCGAGAGCCAAAGCAGCGCGACTTCACACAAGGCCCAATCCGGCCGGCGCATGGTAAAGAAAAACCCGCTCCAGGCGGCGTTCAACAGGGCGTTCACCAGGAAAAGCGCCAGGATCCAAGTGGCATCAGCCGGTGCGGCCCCCATCCAGGCGCGATAGCCTGCGATCGCGGTCAACGTAAAGATCACGGTCCAGGCGGGGCCGAACAGCCAATCGGGCGGCTGAAAGCTTGGTTTGCGCAGCTGATCGTACCAGGGGCCGAGCCGGGTGAGCACGCCGCCCGCGACCGCGCAGGCGAGTGCGACCGCGCCAGCGACCAGGGCAGGAACAAGGGCAATGTCTTCCATCACGAGCCTCCAGATTGAAAATGTAGGCGGCTGTGGACCGCGGGAAAGGGATGCTCCGATCTTGGGCAGTTTCCTGGGCGCTGATGCGAATCTTTTGCGACTCAGGGCAAAAACCCCTTGCCCCTTGGAATCCTTTCCTCCACCATATCTCGTAGGTCGAACGCGTCGCGTACACGACCAATGGCAACCCAGGGTGTATCCTGTGGAGCTGGCCTCTCAGGACCACCACAAAATGGGGGAGAGGCATGACTGCCGTCGAGCAAGACTTCCATACCACCGATATTCATCCGATCGATATTGTTGAGACCCTTGCAGAGCAGTGTGAGTGGGATTTTGACCGAGTGGGCGAAGACCAGATCGCAATGGCAATCGAGGCACAGTGGCGGACCTATTCGCTGTCGCTTGCCTGGTCGGGCTATGATGACATGTTGCGCTTGGTCTGCACTTTCGAGCTCAACCCGCCAGAGGATCGGCTGGAGGAATTCTACCGCCTTTTGAACCTGGCCAATGATCGGGTTTGGGGCGGGGGATTCACTTTCTGGCCAGACCAGCGCCTGGTCGCTTTTCGCTATGGTTTGACCCTGGCCGGTGGCGCCCATGCAACGCCTGAGCAGGTCGAAGCGATGGTTTTGAGCGCTGTCGGTCTGGCCGAGCGGTTCTATCCGGCGTTCCAACTGGTCTGCTGGGCCAACTCCAGCGCCGAGGAAGGCGCGGAAATGGCCATCGAAGAAGCTTACGGCACCGCCTGATGCAAGGAACATCGCCGGATGCGGCGGGGGGGCGTTCCCTCGTTTTGCTCGGCTGCGGCAAGATGGGGGGCGCCTTGTTGGAGGGCTGGCTTGCCTCGGGCCTGCCCGCCGAGACCATCCATGTCATCGAGCCCCACCCGTCGGAGGCTCTGACAACAACTGGCGTGCGCCTCAACCAAGGGCTGCCTGATGCCGCTTCGGTCGCGATCTTGGCGGTCAAGCCGCAGATCATTGAAGAGGCTGCGCCAGAGCTGGCGCCTTTGGCGGCTTCGGGGACGGTCTTCATCTCGATTGCCGCCGGCACGCCGATCGCTGCTTTTGAAGCCATGTTTGGCGCTGAGACCCCGATCATTCGGGTCATGCCCAATACCCCCTCGGCAATCGGGCAGGGGATCTCGGCCATCTTCGGCAACGCGGCCACGACCGAGGCGCATCTGGTGATGGCCGAGCAGCTGATGGCGGCGGTTGGCAGCACGGTCCGGCTGGAGACGGAGGCGCATATGGATGTGGTCACCGGGCTGTCCGGCTCGGGTCCGGCTTATGTGTTCCATCTCATCGAGGCAATGGCTGCGGCGGGGGAAGCAGAGGGCTTGCCACCTGAGCTTGCCATGGCGCTTGCCCGGGCGACCGTTTCTGGCGCGGGCGCGCTTGCGGCGGCCTCGACCGAGCCTGCGGATGTTCTTCGCGAGAATGTAACGTCCCCTGGTGGAACAACTGCGGCCGGCTTGGGTGTCCTGATGCAGGACCTGCCTGACCTAATTCGACGCACAGTCGCGGCTGCTGCAGAAAGGTCGCGAGAACTGGCTGGCTGACGCTTGCCTCCTGGCGAAAACAATGCCTTGCTCGACGCATCAGAAAGATGGTGCGAAGATGAGCGACGAAATCAGCTTTGATGACTTTCTCAAGGTCGACATTAGGGTTGGCACGGTGCTGCGCGCTGAACCGTTTCCCGAGGCGAGAAAGCCTGCGATTAAGCTTTGGATCGACTTTGGTCCGGAGATCGGCGAGAAGAAGACCTCGGCCCAGATCACCGACCATTATGATCTGGAAGCTCTGGTTGGGCGGCAGGTTTTGGGGGTTGTTAACTTCCCGCCGCGGCAGATCGGACCGTTTATGTCGGAAGTACTCACCCTGGGGTTGAGTGATGATGCGGGTGCGATTGTGCTCCTTAAACCAGATCTTAAGGTTCCAAACGGGGCGAGAATGCATTGAAGATTCGTTGCAGGTACCGTAGGCTAGGACCGCTTGCTTATCTGTAATTGAATGAAGTTTTGTGGGAAAACGAAGAAAACATCGGGGTGATCTATGACTGCGCTGGAGCGAAATCTATCGGATGCTGGAGCTTTTCGGCGTTATCCTCAAGCCCCTTCGCCGCGCAGCTTGGATGAAACTGGCCTTGAATCCACCTACTTAATCGATCTTCTGGTCAAGACTGTCTTCCGCAACGGTCTCGAGCGCCCGAGCGCGATGAGCCATGCGATCAAGCTGCCGCCGCGCGTCGTCGATCAGATCATTGAGCAGGCGGAAATGAAGGGCCTGTTCCAGAAAATGGGCCAGCTCGGCGCCAATCTGAACGCCGAGATGAAGTATCAGCTGACCAATAAAGGTCGTGCCTGGGCGCAGGAGGCATTGAGCTTTTCCGACTGGACCGGACCGGCACCAGTCCCAGTGGCGAGCTATGTCCGGGTGATGAATGATCAACCGGTGCGAAACGAGATCCTGAGCCGCGAGCGCTTGAACTATGTGTTCCGCAATCTGGTGATCACCGAGGATCTGATGTCAAAGCTGGGTCCAGCGGCGAACTCCTCGACCTCAATGCTGATCTACGGGCCGCCAGGCAACGGGAAATCGACCATCTCAGAGGCGCTTTGCGAGGCCTATGAGGACCTGATCCTGGTTCCCTATTGCGTGGCCGTCGATAACCAGATCATCCGCGTCTTTGATCCCGAGGTTCATGAGACCGTTGGCGATGGCCATGAGGCGATGAAGGGGCTTCGGAACTCGCTCAACTACGATCAACGTTATGCGCTTTGCAAACGGCCCTCGCTGATTACTGGCGGTGAGTTGATGATGGAGATGTTGGATCTCTCCTACAGCCCCGTCAGCCGGACCTACTCGGCGCCTCTGCAGATGAAGGCCAATGGCGGCGTATTCGTGGTCGACGATTTCGGCCGCCAACGCCAAAGCCCACAGGATATCGTGAACCGCTTGATCATACCGTTGGAGAAGCGGGTCGACTATCTCACGCTGCAATCGGGCCGGAAGTTCGAAGTGCCTTTCGAGCTTTTGGTGGTGTTCTCGACCAACAAGATGCCGGAAGATCTGGTCGATGAAGCGGCGCTGCGCCGGTTGCGCCACAAGATCCATATCGACCGTCCGACGCGCGAGACCTATATCCGGATCTTCCTGGCGACAGCGAAGGCGCATGGATTGACGGTGGATGAGTATCTCTTGGCGTTCATCTTGTTCGATCTCTATGAGGCGAGCGGGCGGAACTTCAGCTCATTCCATCCAAAGTTCCTGATCGACCAATGCCTGTCGATCTGCACATATGAGGGGGTCGCGCCGCAGCTCCGGCCTGATTATTTGAGCCGGGCTTGGGAGAACCTGACCACAGGTCCAGCATCCGAGGAAGAATACTAAGGCGCGCTGAGGATCTCAGAGCCCAACCACCGCGCAGGCGCCCCTGGGCCCTTACGGGCCTACGGCGGGCGGAGCCCGCCACCCATGCAAGCATGGGCAGGGACGCAAGGCGCATAGCTCAGATTTATGCGAGAGCAGTCAGGCTGGGGCCAATGCGCCCGCACGGGCGCCAAATATAGGTGTATGCGGCGCAAGCCGCATTCCGTTTGGTTTACCTCTCGAGAATGCCCGGATTTTATGGGCGCCCTGCTAGTTTACCTAGGTAGGATGACGCTTGCCGCCAAACCGCCCAGTCGCTCGCTCTCGCTAAGGCGAAGCGAGCCGCCTTGGCTGCGCACGATGTCCAGCGCGATCGAGAGACCGAGGCCCACCCCACTGGCGATATCTTGACTACGGCTTTCATCGAGCCGGGTGAAGGGCTTCAGCACCTCGTCCCGGCGATCTGGCGGGATGCCGGGGCCATCGTCTTCGACGACGAATTCCAGGTATCGCTTGGTCAGTCTCGTCGTCAGCGAGACCTGGTCACCATAGCTCATCGCGTTCACGACCAGGTTGGTCAAACAGCGTTTGGTCTCGGCCCGACGCAGCACCACTTCGCGTTGGTCGGGCGTCTCGATCTCAGTATAGGCTGCGACGGCCTTGCTCTGACGCCTGGCATCGCGGACGACCTCGTCGGCCAGATCAATCGGCGAGCAGAGCTCCGGCGCCTCGCCATTCGCCCCTTTGGCGAAATCCAGGAAAGCGTCCAGCATATGCTCCATTTCCGCGACATCCTGGGTAAGCTCTTTGGTCTCGAGCGTGGGCTCCGCCACCGCCAGCGCCAAACGCATCCGGGTGAGCGGTGTGCGCAGATCATGGCTGACGCCCGAGAGCATGCGCGTGCGCTGGTCCATCTGGCGTTCGATCCGGCTGCGCATATCCAAAAATGCGTGCCCGGCGCGGCGGACCTCCTCGGCGCCACCGGGGCGAAACGGCTCAGAGCGGCCGCGGCCAAAGGCGATAGCTGTTTTGGCAAGCTCGCGGATCGGGCGGATCTGGTTGCGCAAGAACACGGTCGCCACAGCCGTAAGCGCGATCGCCGTGCCCGCCATCCAGACCAGAAGCAAATGCGGGTTGGCGGCGTTCAACTGGCGTCTCCCGACGATGACTTGCAGGACGCCTTTTCCGGTATAGACATCGATCACCACGCTTTTGCGATGGGAAATGAAATCCAGGCTGATTGGGTTGCGGATCCGCTTGCGCAAGGTCTGCGAGACCACGCTCCCCGTGAGGTCGAAAAGATCCCTGGTGTCCGGCGGCGGTCCGTCCTGACTGTCGAAGAAGGCGAGGCTGACATTCAGCGATTGGCCCAGGTCGCGCAACGTGCGCTCGAGACTGTCTTGTGAGGTCGAGTTATCGACCTGATCGATCACGAAGTTGATCTCTCGCGCGACCGAGCCCGCCATCTGCTGGGTCACCGCTTCGTAATGGCGCTGGATAAAGACCATCGCGACCACTGCCTGGAGCAGCAGGATCGGCAGAACAAGGATCATAAAGGCGCGCCAAAACAGGCTGTTCGGCAGGTAAGGCTTGAGCATGGAGCCGGGTTTGAGCATGCCTGGAAGCTAGGCCCCAAGGCAAGGAGGCGCAAGCATGCAAGCCGATCCGTTCAACCGCGATCCGACAGCGCTTTACGACCGGGCGGAGGAGGTCGGTATCCCAGGCCCAGTCCGGCTGCGCCGGTTGACCTGCCCGAACGCCTCGCCAATGACCTTTACCGGGACACAGAGCTATCTGATCGGCTCGGGCCCGGTCGCGGTGGTCGATCCGGGGCCCCTACGGGAGGATCATTTGGCGCGTCTCCTGACCGAGGCAGGAGAGATCAGCCATATCCTCGTCACGCATAGCCATGTGGATCACAGCCCTGGCGCGCGATGGCTACAGGAACGCACTGGGGCCGAGATCATAGGCTACGGCCCCCATGGCGCAGGCATGACAGATCTGATGCGCGATTTGGCCGAGACATCGGAGATCGGTGGTGGCGAAGGTGGAGACCCTGCTTTCGCGCCTGATCGGAGCCTTGCCGATGGCGATCGGATCGCGGGCGCGGATTGGGAGATCAAGGCGCTTCACACACCGGGGCATTTGTCGAACCATCTGTCATTTCAGCTGGGAGATGTGGTTTTCACCGGCGATACCGTGATGGGCTGGGCGACGACCCTGGTCTCGCCACCCGAGGGGGATATGCGTGCCTTCATGACCTCGCTGGATCGGCTCCAAGCGCTCGATGCGCGGATTTTTCTGCCGGGTCACGGCCATCCGATCCCAGATCCCGCCCGGATGATCGCCCATCAACGCCAGCACCGCCAGGCGCGGGCGGCGCAGGTGCTGGCAGCGCTGGAGGATGGCCCAGCTGACCCTGCAACTCTGACCCGGCGCATTTATACCGATGTGGATCCAGCTCTCCTGCCCGCCGCCCAGCGTAACGTTCTCTCAACCCTGATTTGGCAAATGGAAGAAGGACGGATCGGTCCGGAGGAGGCCTTTGGCGCCCAGGCGCGCTTTCGACTTCTCTAGGCCCCGTCAAACCGGTTTGTTTGGTGTGAGAGTGTGTCATGACTGCGCGCATCTTGATGTTGCAGGGCCCGGCCTCGTGGTTTCCGACCCATCTGGGGCGGGCTTTGACTGCCCGCGGGGCGGAGGTGACGCGGATCTGCCTTTGCCCGGGCGATCGGCTGTTCTGGCGCGGCGGTGCGCGGGTTCTGGATTATCGCGGGCGGCCTGAGCATTGGGCCGATTGGCTGGCGGCGCGTGTGGCGGTCTGGGGGATCACGGATCTGATCTGCCTGGGCGATGGGCGCCATTGGCATCGCGCTGCGATCGACAGGCTGGGCCCCAGAGGGGTCCGGATCCATGTCATCGAGCAGGGCTATCTGCGACCGCATTTCCTGACAGTGGAGCGTGACGGCACTGGCGGCAACACGCGGTTTCCCAAGGATTGGCGGCAGATCGAGGATTTGGCGCGGCGCGAAGCAGTCCCAGTCGCCAATTATCGGAGCAGTTTTGCACGTTTCGCGACAATGGATGTGGCCTACAACCTGGCCAATCTGTTTGCGGGCTGGCTGACCCATCCGCATTATCGCACGCATGCCTTGGACGGGCCGCTCATCGAATGGGCGGGATGGGTCGGGAAAGCCGCTATTTGGCCGCTCAGAAGGACCCGGTCTCGACGCGCGCAGCAGCGAATTGCGGCGCATCGAGGGGCCCTGTTCCTGATGGCCCTGCAGCTGGAGACCGATTATCAGATCCGTCTTCATGCGCCAGAAGGTGGCGTGCAGGCGGCGCTGGCTCGAACAATGCGGAGCTTTGCAACACATGCGCCCGAGCGCGCGATGTTGGTGATTAAACCCCACCCGCTGGACAATGGTTGGGCCGGCTGGCGCGCTCAAGTCCGTGAGTTGGCCCGGATTCTCGGCCTGTGTGATCGGGTGGTTTTTCTGGAGGGCGGTGCGCTTGAGCCGCTGTTCCGGACCCTCTCGGGCCTGGTGACGATCAATTCAACGACCGGTCTATCCGCGCTGAGAGCCGGCTGTCCGGTCAAGAGCCTGGGCAAGGCGATCTACGATCTGCCGGGGCTCACCCATCGCGGCTCACTGGATAGTTTCTGGCGCGCGCCGATTGCGCCCGAGGCTGACCGGGTGGAGATGTTGGTGCGCGCTCTGACAGCGGCCAATCAAGTGCCCGGCGGGTTCGATGGGACCGGCGTCCAACCAGGCGCCGAGGCGATGGCGGCCAGGATCCTAGCCCCCTGTCCTCTGCGCGCTGTCGAGCACCGCTTGCAGACTGGCGACCGAGTGGATGGAGGAGGCCTCGGCCCCGGTCATCTCGCGTCCCAAAACCTCGGCCATCATGTCGAACAGCCGGGCGTGACGGCGCGCGGTCCAGGCCTCGAAGCGGCCAATCGCGGCGGTCTCAGGAACCTCTGATACCTCAATCTCAAAGGCTTTTGCGAGGAGCGTTCGGGCGCGATCGGTCATGCGGTTTCCCCCGCCTCGGCCTCGCGCTGATCACGCGCGGCAGCCCAGATATCAATGCGCTTGATCCAGTCGGTGCGGAACAGAGCGAACTGGACAACATCGATCCGGCCTTTCTCCGAGGCATGGTGCTGGCGGAGCACGCCTTCACGCTCCCACCCCTCGGAATGCATGGCCCAGAGGCTTTGAGCATCGCCCTGCTGACAGGTCGCCATGATCTTTTGCACCCCAAGTTTGCGGAAAGCGAAGTCGTTGACGGCTGAACGTGCCTCGCTCCCGGCACCTTTGTCCTGCCATTCGCGATCGCCAAGGCAGATGCCCACAGTCGCTATCTGGTGCATCGGATTGATCTGGAGTTGCAAGAAACCGATCTGACGCTCGCGATCATCCTGGGGCGTGATCCAGAACAAGAACCCATTTTTGTTGTCATGGCCAAGGATCAGTCGAGAGATCTCGTTAGAGCCAAGCTGACCCGCGGGCAGGTTCACAAATTTGCGCATCTCGGGATCGTTGAGCCAATCATAGATGCCGTCGGACAGCTCTTCGAGCTCCAATGTCTCAATCAAAAGACGGTCGGTCCCGATCTCGCAATACTCCTCGGGCGTATGCCTGAGCGCGATGATATAGGGGGAGTTTCTGATCCGCATTTAGCCCACCCGGTAATTCTCACACGTCACTTTCGCCCCTTGTGCGCGCCATCGCAAGACCTGGATCCTCTTGTCCCCTTGACCCGGCGCGCCAGATCGTCCCCCATGGCGCGCGAAGCGAGAGGAGCGGATCATGGGCACCCATTACACACCCCGAGAAATGCTGGACAAATTGGTGGCTTTCCCGACCGTCTCGAACGTGTCGAATCTGGATCTGATCCATTTCGTGCAGGATTACTTGGCGGGCCATGGGGTCGAGAGCTACTTGACGCCGAATGAGAGCGGCGAGAAAGCCAATCTCCACGCACTGGTCGGCCCGTCTGAGCCGGGGGGTGTCGTGCTCTCGGGCCACACGGATGTGGTCCCGGT